>NZ_JACCQB010000027.1:0-93499 GCF_015712265.1 Burkholderia sp. 9777_1386
GCCGGGTTCTGCCCGGAGCCGGCCGTCAGCACCTGGCCCATGATCACTTCGCTGACCTGCTCGGGCTTCACGCCCGCACGCTCCAGCACTGCGCGGATCACCGTCGCGCCCAGTTCGGGCGCCGCAATCTTCGCCAGCGAGCCGCCGAATTTGCCGACCGCGGTCCGCGCGGCCGATACGATCACTACATCCGTCATGTTCAATTCCTGCATCGAAATCAGTTCGTCGTTGTGACGCCGGCACGGGGCGACGGCGCGCGTCGGGCCAACCGGTGCGATCGCGGTCGCGGTCGCGCCATCTTCGCGTGCGGCGCCTGTTCGCACCGGCGGCACGGCACACCGCCGCACGGGCAACCGTGCACGGGCGTCTCGCGGCGCATCGGACGCTCGCCGGCCCCGCGTGGCACACGCGGCGCCGGCGCCGTCCGGCGCCGATCAAGCGTGTCGCGCCTGCGCGCGACACGCATTCAGCACGCGTTCAGATCACGCAGCCGATTCGCGCGCAGCCGCGGCGTCCTTGCGGGCGGCCGCAGCCGTCTGCTTGGCGCCGCGGGTGGCCGTTTCGCTGACTGCATCGAAACCGCTCTGCGCCGCTTCGATCGCCTGCCCCGTCGCTGCACGCACGGAGTCGGCCGCGGCGGTCGCCGCGGACAACGCCGAATTCAGCGCGGCCACCACCGGCGCCGAGCCGGCCGGTGCGTGCTTCGACAGTTCGCCGAGCACGTCCTTCAGGCGCTTGTCGTTCTGTTCGTACTGGGCCTGCGCGACCTTCGCCCATTCGGATTGCGTCGACACCGCGATGTCGAACAGATGGCGGCCATACGACACGACCTTGCCGGCCGCTTCCTGCGGCGCGGCGACCTGCTGCGCGAAGCCCGCGGCCGGGTTGTTGCCGTTGAACGCGTTCTTCAGCTTGTCCTCGTATTCCTCGAGCGCCGTGCGGGCCGCTTGCAGGTTGAGTTCGACGACGGCCTCGAAACCGTGGATCGCCGGACGGGCGATCGCGAACCAGGCGGCGATACCGGATTGATAATCGGCGGCGAGTTTTTCGGGGGCAAATACGGACATCGGACACGCTCCTGTTAGCAATGCGAGAGACGACGTAAAGAAAAATGGAAGCTTGATCGACAGCGCTTCCTTATTGACGACCCGTACCTGTTTGAGCACGAGCGGTTGAAGGAAGTCATTCTAGAGCGATTAATTGTCAATTAAATGGCATTAATGATAGGTATAAACCCTTATTACCCTTTAGAGCGGCCGCCGCAGCCCGGCGTGCCGACATCGCGGGCAGGATGCCCGCACGCTCCGACCCGCAATGCCTTTTTACCTTTTTACAGCATAGCGCATCGTGACGTCGCGCAATATTTACCAATCCATTATTCCGTTTATTAGAAAACCGCCCCTCATTAAAAATGGAGTGGTCGCCGATGTAATCGTTTTTTCGGGATTTATTATGAAATCGTTTTCTGGATTATTAATGACGAATTCAATGATCGGATGAATTACGATCGCGATAAAAACGAGGCCGCTCGAAGCGGCCTTGGTCGATGCGGTGGGGCGCGGGGTCAGCCGGCCAGTTCGCGATGCAGCGCGCGGAATTCCTGCGCGAGCTTGTGGGTCGGCTCGAGATGGATCACCGGCGTCGACTGCTGATGCGATTCGCGGATCTTCACCGACGCGGACAACCGCGACGCGAGCACCGGCAGCCCTTCGTCGACGAGTTCGTCGACCAGCCGTTGCGGCAGGCTCGCGCGCGGCTGGAACTGGTTGATGACGATCCCTTCGACTTCGAGCGCCGCGTTGTGGTCCTGCTGGATTTCCTTCACGTTCTCGAGCAGCGTGTACAGCGCGCGGCGCGAGAAATCGTCGCAGTCGAACGGGATCAGGCAGCGCTCGACCGCGATCAGCGCCGAGCGCGTATAGAAATTCAGCGCGGGCGGCGTGTCGATGTACACCGCATCGTAAGTGTCGAGCTCGTTGAGCGCGTCGCGTAGCTTGTAGATCTTGTAGCGCGATTCGAGCTTGCCGTGCAGCGTGTCGAGATCCGGATGCGCGGGCATCACGTCGAGTCCGTCGAACGGGGTCGCGTGGATGAACGACGCGACGTCGACCGGCCGGAAGTTGAAGGTCAGCGCGGTTTCGAAGAAACCGGCCACGCCCGGTTGCGCGTCGGCCGCCGCGTCGCCGAGCAGGTAGCGCGTCGAGTTCGCCTGCGCATCGAGATCGATGACGAGCGTGCGCAATCCTTCGCTCGCGCTGATCGCCGCCAGGTTGCAGACGATCGTCGACTTGCCCACGCCGCCCTTCTGGTTGAACACGACCCGCCGCATGGTGTCCCCTCGCTCGAAACGTCGAAACGGCCAGCTTAGCGGGTCAATCATGGCGACCGCGTGACGCAGGTCGAATTGGACGCGACAGTGCGCGCCACGCGTCACACGCGCGGCACCGCGCCCGATACGTAGCGGTTGCCGGGCACGCTCCACCGCCACGGAAGATCCTGGCCGACGCGAATGCCGATGCGCGGCCCGCCCGCCAGATCGGCGGGCGGCGCCAGCCCGTCGTCGACGATCGCGAACCCTTGATGCGCGCCGGCCAGGTCGACGCCATCCTGCGCGCCGCCGATCCCCATCGCCTGCGTCAGCCGGGCCGGCCCGCGGCACAAGTCGCGATCGCGCGTGCGCGGCGGCCGCGCCGCACGCATCTGTTCGAGTCCGTGCAGCGGCTCCAGCGCCCGGATCAGCACGCCCGTTCCCGCGCCGTCCGGGCCGCACACGCAGTTGCAGCACCAGTGCATGCCGTACGTGAAATAAACGTAGAAGTGCCCGGGCGGCCCGAACATCGTCGCGTTGCGCGGGGTCTTGCCGCGATAGGTGTGCGCCGCCGGATCGAGTGCGCCCGCATACGCTTCCACTTCGACGATGCGGCCGGCCCGGCCGTCCGCGGCCGCGAGGATCTTGTTGAGCAGTTGCGGCGCGACCTCGGTGGCCATGCGGTTGAAGAATGCGCGTGGCACGATGGCGCCCGGCCACGGAGCCGCCGTCTTACTGCGTCGCATCGTGTCCCTCCGTGATCGCCGCGGAATGAAGCTCGCGATACGCATCGATCAGATCGTCGAGCCCGAATGCGCGGTTTCTCCCGCTGGGATTCGGCAGCACCCACACCCGCGCATGCTCGATGCGGGCCGACTGCAATCCCCACGCGACTTCGCGCTGCC
Organism: Burkholderia sp. 9777_1386; assembly: GCF_015712265.1. Lineage (NCBI taxonomy): Bacteria > Pseudomonadati > Pseudomonadota > Betaproteobacteria > Burkholderiales > Burkholderiaceae > Burkholderia > Burkholderia sp. 9777_1386. The sequence goes on from NZ_JACCQB010000027.1 coordinate 3,214, forward strand.
CCGACAGCGCCGAATAGGCCGCCTTGCCGAGAAACGCGACGAAGCGCGGCGCATGCTGCGCGACTTTCTGCTGGAACGCGGCGCCGGCGACCGCGAATTCCGCGCGCGAAAGCTGATCGGCACGCGCGGTCGGCCGCGGCACCACGGCCGTCAGCCCGCAGCCGTAACGGAGGATCTCGCGATCGTCCAGCGGCGAAATTTCCGTCGGCGTGAAGCCCGCGAGATGGAGCACGCGCCAGAAGCGGTTGTTTCTCCCCGCGAAGTGATGGCCGGTCGCGGCCGCGAGCAGGCCGGGATTGATCCCGCAGAACAGGACGTCGAGATCGGGCGCGATGAGGTCGGGGAGTGCGTCAGCCACGGTTCATCCGGCGTGCGACCGGCGGGAACGACGTAAACGAAACAAGGCCCGAAAACCCGGGCCAAGCGACTGGCTTGACTCGGATATTCGGGCCCATCGTGATGCGAGGGTGCGACTGGCGATCAGAACGGGATATCGTCGTCCATCTCGTCGAAGCCGCCGCCTGCCGGTGCGCTCGGACGGCTCTGGCCGCCACCACCCGCACCGCCACGCGCCGCGCCGCCGCCGCCGGCACGACCGCCGCCGCCACGCTCCGCCTGCTCGCCGCGACCGCCGCCACCACCACCGTAGCCGCCGCCATAACCGCCTTCGTCACCGCCGCCACCGCCGCCGCCCGAACCGCCGCGGCCGCCGAGCATCTGCATCTGTTCGGCGACGATTTCGGTCGAGTAACGGTCCTGGCCGTCCTGGCCCTGCCACTTGCGCGTGCGGATGCGGCCTTCGATATAGACCGACGAACCCTTCTTCAGGTATTCGCTGACGATTTCCGCCAGACGGCCGAAGAACGCGACGCGATGCCACTCGGTCATTTCCTTGAAATCGCCGCTCGCCTTGTCCTTGTAGCGATCGGTCGTCGCGAGACGGATGTTCGCAACCGCGTCGCCGCTCGGCAGGTAACGGACTTCAGGATCGGCGCCGAGATTGCCGACGAGGATGACCTTGTTGACGGATGCCATGTGTTTCTCCAGTAAATTCGATGCCGGGCCGCCCGCGTGTGTCGCCGGAACGGCCCGCCGGGCACGCCGGCGCGCTGCCGATGCCTGCCCGAGTGAGGTTCAGGCCTTGCGCGGCGGCGCCTTCATATTGGCCGCGATTATAAGCCACGCGGCCACGAGCCCCGAACACGTGTAGAACACCGTGTTCGCGCCCCCATGCTTCAGCAGCCAGCCGCCCACGATGCCGCCGAGCGCGAGCCCGATCGACTGCGTGGTGTTGTAGACGCCCGTGGCCGCGCCCTTGCGCGAACCCGGCGCGAGCTTCGACACGAGCGACGGCTGCGACGCTTCCAGGATGTTGAACCCGAGGAAGTAGACGAAGAGAATCGCCGCCACAATCAGGATGGTATGCGGCGCGCTGCCCAGCAGCAATTGACCGATCAGGATAGCCAGAATGCCGCCGAGCAGCACGGGCTTCATCTTGCCCCGTTTTTCCGCGACGATGATCGCCGGCACCATCATCACGAACGCGAGCCCCATCACCGGCAGGTAGACCTTCCAGTGCGCGGCGACCGGCAGCCCGCCGTCGACCAAGAGGCGCGGCACGACGAGGAACAGCGCCGTCTGCGTCGCATGCAGCACCAGCACGCCGAAGTTCAGGCGCAGCAGCTCGACGTTGTGCAGCACCTCGGCGAACGGCGCGGGCACGTGCACGGGCTTCGCCGCATCGGGCACGATCCACAGCACGACGCCGATCGCGAGGATCGACAGCACGCCGACGATCGCGAACAGCCCGCTCATCCCGACCCAGTGGAACACGATCGGCGCGCCGACGATCGCGACCGCGAACGACACGCCGATCGACCCGCCGACCATCGCCATCGCCTTCGTGCGGTTCTGCTCGGAAGTCAGGTCGGCGATGAACGCGAGCACCGCCGACGACACGGCGCCCATCCCCTGGATCACGCGGCCGACGATGATCCACGTGATGTCGTGCGCGAACGCGGCGACGAAGCTGCCGAGCGCGAAGATCACGAGGCCGGTGGCGATCACCGGCTTGCGGCCGAACTTGTCGGACGCCCACCCGTAGAAGATATAGAACAGCGACTGCGTGACGCCGTAGGCCCCGAGCGCGATCCCGACGAGCAGCACGTTGTCGCCGCCCGGGATGGTTTTTGCGTAGACCGAGAACACCGGCATGATCATGAACAGGCCGAGCATGCGCAACGCGAAGATCGCCGCGAGCGACGTGGTCGCGCGCAGTTCGGGCGCAGTCATGCGGGAAGACGTGGCAGACGGATTGGACATCGGGAATGAATTTCGAATGATCGGAATGTCCGCCCGGCGGCGGGCGGCGGAAGATCAGGACCGGCGGCCTGGCGGCCTTTCGGGCGACGCGTCGGGGCCGGATGCAGACGGCCTGCGGGCCGCCCGGAACCGTGCGGCGCGACCGCATTCCCCGGCGCAGGTGTCGCCTTGCTGCCACCTGCTGTAAAGGCTGGGGGCCGTAAACGACGGTCTCGAAAAGCCGTTATAGTAGCAGGTTTGGTTCCCTCCATTTTCGCCAGGTTCATGGAACAGATCCGTATCCGTGGGGCACGCACCCACAACCTGAAAAACGTCAATCTCGACCTGCCGCGCCACAAGCTGGTCGTGATTACCGGGTTGTCCGGGTCGGGCAAGTCGTCGCTCGCGTTCGACACCCTTTATGCCGAAGGCCAGCGCCGCTACGTGGAAAGCCTGTCCGCGTACGCCCGCCAGTTCCTGCAGCTGATGGAGAAGCCCGACGTCGACCTGATCGAGGGGCTGTCGCCGGCGATCTCGATCGAGCAGAAGGCCACGTCGCACAACCCGCGTTCGACCGTCGGCACGGTCACGGAAATCCACGACTACCTGCGACTTTTGTACGCACGTGTCGGCACGCCGTACTGCCCCGACCACGACATCCCGCTCGAGGCGCAGAGCGTGTCGCAGATGGTCGACGCGGCGCTCGCGCTGCCCGAGGAAACCAAGCTGATGATCCTCGCGCCCGTCGTCGCGAACCGCAAGGGCGAGCACGCCGAGCTGTTCGAGGACATGCAGGCGCAGGGCTTCGTGCGCTTTCGCGTGCGCTCGGGCGGCGGCGCCGCGAACGAAGGCGTCGCGAAGATCTACGAGGTCGAGTCGCTGCCGAAGCTGAAGAAGAACGACAAGCACACGATCGACGTCGTCGTCGATCGCCTGAAGGTGCGCCCGGACATGAAGCAGCGGCTCGCCGAATCGTTCGAAACCGCGCTGCGCCTGGCCGACGGCCGCGCGATCGCGCTCGAGATGGATACCGATCACGAGCACCTGTTCAGCTCGAAGTTCGCGTGCCCGATCTGCTCGTACTCGCTGCAGGAGCTCGAGCCGCGCCTGTTCTCGTTCAACAACCCGATGGGCGCGTGCCCGGAATGCGACGGCCTCGGGCAGATCACGTTCTTCGACCCGAAGCGGGTCGTCGCGCACCCGTCGCTGTCGCTGGCCGCGGGCGCAGTGAAGGGCTGGGACCGCCGCAACCAGTTCTACTTCCAGATGCTGCAGAGCCTCGCGGCGTTCTACGAGTTCGACATCGACGCCGCATTCGAGGATCTCCCCGAAAAGATCCGCAAGGTGCTGTTGTTCGGCTCGGGCAAGCAGACGATTCCGTTCTCGTACATCAACGAGCGCGGCCGCACGACGATCCGCGAGCACGTGTTCGAAGGGATCATCCCGAACCTCGAGCGCCGTTACCGCGAGACCGATTCGGTCGCGGTGCGCGAAGAGCTGTCGAAGTACCAGAACAACCAGCCGTGCCCGTCGTGCGACGGCACGCGCCTGCGCCGCGAGGCGCGCCACGTGCGGATCGGCACCGGCGACTACGCGCGCGGCATCTATGAAATCAGCGGCTGGCCGCTGCGCGACGCGCTCGGCTACTTCGACGGGCTGACGCTCGACGGCGCGAAGCGCGAGATCGCCGACAAGGTGATCAAGGAAATCGTCGCGCGCCTGACGTTCCTGAACAACGTCGGCCTCGACTACCTGTCGCTCGAGCGCAGCGCCGAGACCTTGTCGGGCGGCGAGGCGCAGCGCATCCGGCTCGCGTCGCAGATCGGCTCGGGGCTCACGGGCGTGATGTACGTGCTCGACGAGCCGTCGATCGGCCTGCACCAGCGCGACAACGACCGCCTGATCGCGACGCTCAAGCACCTGCGCGACCTCGGCAACTCGGTGATCGTCGTCGAGCACGACGAGGACATGATCCGCACGGCCGACTACGTGGTCGACATGGGCCCCGGCGCGGGCGAGCACGGCGGCGTCGTGGTCGCCGAAGGCACGCCGAAGCAGGTGCAGTCGAATCCGCAGTCGCTGACCGGCCAGTACCTGCTCGGCAAGCGCGTGATCGAGTACCCCGACGAGCGGCTCGCGCCCGATCCGGAGCGGATGCTGCGCATCGTCGACGCGCACGGCAACAACCTGAAGCACGTCGATCTGGAACTGCCGGTCGGCCTCCTGACCTGCATCACCGGCGTGTCGGGCTCCGGCAAGTCGACGCTGATCAACGACACGCTGTATCACGCGGTCGCGCGCCACCTGTACGGCTCGGCCGCCGAGCCGGCGCCGCACGAGGCGATCGAGGGCCTCGAGCACTTCGACAAGGTGATCAACGTCGACCAGTCGCCGATCGGCCGCACGCCGCGCTCGAACCCGGCCACGTACACGGGCCTGTTCACGCCGATCCGCGAGCTGTTCTCGGGCGTCCCGACGTCGAAGGAGCGCGGCTACGATCCGGGCCGCTTCTCGTTCAACGTGAAGGGCGGCCGCTGCGAATCGTGCCAGGGCGACGGCGTGCTGAAGGTCGAGATGCACTTTTTGCCGGACGTCTACGTGCCGTGCGACGTGTGCCACGGCAAGCGCTACAACCGCGAAACGCTCGAAGTGCAGTACAAGGGCAAGAACATCAGCGAAGTGCTCGACATGACGGTCGAGCACGCGTACGAGTTCTTCAGCGCGGTGCCGGTCATCGCACGCAAGCTGAAGACGCTGCTCGACGTCGGCCTCGGCTACATCCGCCTCGGCCAGTCGGCCACGACGCTGTCGGGCGGCGAGGCGCAGCGCGTGAAGCTGTCGCTGGAGCTGTCGAAGCGCGACACCGGCCGCACGCTGTACATCCTCGACGAGCCGACCACCGGCCTGCACTTCCACGACATCGCGCTGCTGCTGGAAGTGATCCACCGGCTGCGCGACCAGGGCAACACGGTCGTGATCATCGAGCACAACCTCGACGTGATCAAGACGGCCGACTGGGTGATCGACCTCGGCCCCGAGGGCGGCGCCGGCGGCGGCCAGATCATCGCGCAAGGCACGCCCGAGCAGGTCGCGAAGACGAAGGCGAGCTTCACCGGCAAGTACCTCGCGCCGCTGCTCAAGCGTCCGACCCGCAAAGTCGCGGCCGGCTGACGCCGCTCCACCCTGCCCGCGCGCGGCCGTCCGGCCGCGCGCCTCCTCGTTTTCCCTTCTGCGTTTACACCACGCGCCAAACGGCCCGTTTGCGGACCATAATGGCAGCTATACTTTACGGTCGTAAGGTTCGCCATCCGCACCAATCCGGTGCGGCGCCGGGCGGCCCGCACGCTGCCGCGCGCTGCGCGGCACGACACACGGACGACAGGAATCCACGATGGAGAAGCAACAAGAGTCGCGCGACACGCAGAACCGCGAGCCGCACCTGCGCAGCGTGCGGCTGACGAGCGACTTGAGCCTGCCGAAGCTGTCGGCGCTCGAGATCGGCAGCTATCTCTTCGCGCTCGTCATGATGTGGCTCGTCCTCGAGCTCCGGCTGCTCGGCGGGATGCTCGCCGGCCTGCTCGTCTACCAGCTGATCCACACGATCGCACCCGTGATCGAACGCCACACCACCAGCATGCGCGCGCGCTGGGTCGCCGTCGTGCTGTTGTCGATCGCGATCGTCGGCGCGCTCACCGGCCTGACGATCGGCATCATCGAGCATTTCGAGCACACGGTGCCGAACCTGCAGAGCCTGCTCGACCAGCTGATGCAGATCGTCGAGCAGACCCGCGCACGCACGCCGGCGTGGATCGCCAATCTGCTGCCCGTCGACGTCGAACAGATGAAGACGAAGGCGGCCGTGCTGATGCACTCGCACATGGACCAGCTCCAGCAAAGCGGCAAGAGCGTCGCGCGCGGCTTCGGCCACGTGCTGTTCGGGATGATCATCGGCGCGATGATCGCGATCGGCGTCGAGCAGGGCAAGGTGCGCCGGCCGCTGTCGACCGCGCTCGTCATGCGCGTGTCGCGCTTCTCCGACGCGTTCCGCCGCATCGTGTTCGCGCAGATCAAGATCTCGGCGATCAACGCGGCATTCACCGGCATCTATCTGCTCGTCGCGCTGCCGATCTTCCACCAGCGGCTGCCGCTGTCGAAAACGCTCGTGCTCGTCACGTTCATCGTCGGCCTGCTGCCGGTGATCGGCAACCTGATCTCGAACACGCTGATCGTCGCGGTGTCGCTGTCGGTCAGCATGGGCACCGCGATCGCGTCGCTCGCGTTCCTCGTGGTCATCCACAAGCTCGAATACTTCCTGAACGCGAAGATCATCGGCGGCCAGATCGAGTCGCGCGCGTGGGAGCTGCTGCTCGCGATGCTGATCATGGAAGCCGCGTTCGGGCTGCCGGGCGTGATCGCCGCGCCGATCTTCTATGCGTACCTGAAACGCGAGCTGTACCTGCTGCGGCTGATCTGAAACCGCCCGCCAGCCAGCGGAAAGCAAAAACGCCGCGCCCCGTGAAGGGCGCGGCGTTTTTGCTTGTGGAGCCGGCCGTTCGCGGCCGACGGATCAGCGAAACACGACCGTCTTCGTCCCGTTCAGCACGATCCGGTGCTCGACGTGCCACTTCACCGCCCGCGCGAGCGTCACGCACTCGACGTCGCGGCCGATCGCGGTCAGCTGGTCGGGCGTCATGCTGTGATCGACACGTTCGACTTCCTGCTCGATGATCGGGCCTTCGTCGAGATCGGTCGTCACGTAGTGCGCGGTCGCGCCGATCAGCTTCACGCCGCGGTCGAACGCCTGGTAGTACGGCTTCGCGCCCTTGAAGCTCGGCAGGAACGAATGGTGGATGTTGATCGCGCGCCCGGCGAGCTGCTCGCACATATTCGGCGACAGGATCTGCATGTAGCGCGCGAGCACGACGAGATCGGCCTGGTGCTCGTCGATCACTTCCAGCACGCGCGCTTCCTGCGCGGCCTTCGCGGCATCGGACGAACCGCCGATCAGCGGGAAGTGATGGAACGGAATGTTGTAGCTCGCCGCGAGCTGGTAGAACTCCTTGTGGTTCGACACGATCGCCGGAATCTCGATCGGCAGCTGGCCCGTGCGATAGCGGAACAGCAGGTCGTTCAGGCAGTGGCCGATCTTCGACACCATGATCACGACGCGCGGCTTCACGGCCGCATCGTGCAGCTCCCAGCGCATCGAGAACTGTTCGGCGAGCGGCGCGAATTCCTTGCGAAGCGTGTCGAGCGCCGACGCGGCATCCACGCCGCCGCCGTCCTGCTCGAAGTGCACGCGCATGAAGAACTCGCTGGTGCGGCTGTCGCCGAACTGCGCGGAATCGAGGATGTTGTTGCTGCGCTCGAACAGGAAGCCCGAGACCGCATGGACGATGCCGTGCCGGTCGGGGCACGACAGTTTCAAGATAAAGCTGTGATCGGTCGGCATGACCGCTACTCCCATTGTTTCCGTATTCGTCAAATTGCCCGTTCGCGCCGCGCGGCTGCGCGCTCGGCGCGCGTCACGCCGCCGGGACGAACAGCGCGTCGATGCCGGCCGCGTCGGCCGCCGCAATCCAGCGGTGGCGCAGCAGCGTATCGAGCGTCGCGAGGCTCGCATCCATCGTCGCGCGGCCTTCGCGCAACCAGCCGATCACCTCGGGCACGCCGGCCAGCAGGTGCTCGGCCACTTCGCCGTCCTGGTTGCGTGGCGCGAAGTCGTGCGGCAGCGGCAGGTCGTACACGAAGATCAGTTCGGATTGCGTGCCTTCCGGCAGCGAATTCAGCACCTGCACCGTGCGGCCCGCGATCGCGCGCGCCGCCAGGTCGGCCGGAATGCCGGCTTCTTCCCAGCATTCCTTCGCGAGCGTCTCGTGAACGCCCAGCCCCCAGCCGATCCCGCCCGCGACGACGTTGTCGAGCATGCCGGGGTCGGTGGCCTTGGTCGCGCTGCGGCGGCCGAGCCACATCTTCGGCGCGGCCGCGGCGGGCGGCTCGCCCGGCGTAACCGCGTATTCTACGATGCCGTTCACGTGCACCGCATAGGTCTGCGTGCCGAAGAAGCGCGACGCGGCGCGCTCGATGTACGCGAGCGGCGGATCGTCGAAGCGGTTGCGGATCGCGTAGATCTCGTCGCGCCAGCCGGGAATCGCGCCTTCGGCGGCGAGCGCGCCGATCGCGCTGGCCAGCGCCATGCTGCGCGCGTCGACCGAATCGTAGCGCGCCGACAGCACGACGCGCTCGCCGGTCAGCTCGAACACGTCGGGCCAGCGCGCGAGCTTCGCGACGTCCTGGCGGCGCACCCAGCCGACCGCCTGGCCGGCGATCTCGAAACGCAGGTGCGCGGCCGGATCGAAGCGGCGCGCGGCCGCGATGCACGGAAACGTCATCGTCATCAATCCTTCAGCGCGACGCGAATGCCGATCGCGATGAACGTCGCGCCGGCGATCCGGTCGAGCCACACGCCGGCCTTCGGGCGGCGCTTCAGCCACGTGCCGATCATGCCCGCGCCGACGCCGAACAGCGAGAAGACCGCGGCCGTCTGCAGCATGAACAGCGCGCCGAGCTCGAACATCTGCAGCGTCACGCTCTGCGCGCCGTGCGGATCGACGAACTGCGGCAGGAACACGACGAAGAACAGCGTGACCTTCGGGTTCATCAGGTTGCCGATCACGCTCTGCCGGAAGATCGTGCCGAGCGGCTGCGGCGGCCGCGCATGCGCGTTCGCGAGGCCCTGGCTGCGCAGCGCCTTGATGCCGATCCACACGAGGTACGCGGCGCCCGCGAGCTTCAGGATCTGGAACGCGACCGGCGACGAACGCAGCACGGCCGCGACGCCGAGCGCCGCGAGCGTCGTGTGGAACAGGATCCCCGCCGTGAAGCCGAGCGCGGCGACGAAGCCGGCCGCGCGACCCTGCGAGATGCCGCGGGCGAGCACCTGCAGGTTGTCGGGACCCGGCGCGAACGTGATCGCGATCGACGTGGCGAGAAACAGCATGAAGTTGGGCATCGTGACCTCGCTGCGGAATGTGAACCAGGCGTGAATCAACGCAAGCCGGGGCGGCCCGCCCCGGGGGACCGGCGTTCAGTGGCCGGAGAATTCGGTAACGGTGTAGACCGGCAGTCCGGCGTTGCGCAGCAGCGCCGAGCCGCCGAGATCGGGCAGGTCGATGATCGCCGCGCCCTCGACGACCACCGCGCCGAGCCGCTGCAGCAGGTTGCGCCCCGCCATCATCGTGCCGCCGGTCGCGATCAGGTCGTCCATGATGATCACGCGGTCGCCGGGGCGGCACGCATCTTCGTGGATCTCGACCGTCGCGCTGCCGTATTCGAGGTCGTACGATTCCGAACGGGTCTTGTACGGCAGCTTGCCGACCTTGCGGATCGGCACGAAGCCGACGCTCAGCTCGTACGCGACGATCGGCGCGATGATGAAGCCGCGCGCGTCGAGGCCCGCGACGTAGTCGAGCTTCGCGTCGACATAGCGTTCGACGAACAGGTCGACGAGGATGCGCAGCGCCTTCGGGCTCTGCAGCAGCGTCGTGATGTCGCGGAACTGCACGCCCGGCTGCGGCCAGTCCGGCACCGTGCGGATCTGGCTATGGATGAAGGCGACCGGATCGAGCGGTGCGCCCGACGACGAATGCGGCATGAAACTCTCCGAAAAAAACGGTGCGCGAAGATCGGGCACCGTTTCTGATCAATACGGGTCAGGTTGTGAATCGCGGCTCACGCGGCCGCGGCCGGCGGGTCGCGCCGATGGCGCGACAACCGCTCCTCCGCGAGCGCGAGCGCCTCGGGCAGCCCGCGCAGCACCACGATGTCGCTCGCGCGCAGCTTGGTCTGCGGATCGGGTTCGACGCCGCGGATGCCGTGCCGGCGGATCGCCGTGACTTCCAGCCCGAGCGCGTACAGCCCGAGTTCTTCCAGCGAACGCCCGACCGCGTCCGCGCGCGCATCGACCGGCACCGATTGTAGCCGCACCTGCTCGTGATCGTCGTCGTCCGCGTCGTCGGCGCCGCGGAAATAGCCGCGCAGCAGGCTGTAACGCTCGTCGCGCATCTCCTCGACGCGCCGCACGACCTTGCGCATCGGCACGCCGACCAGCACCAGCGTATGCGACGCCAGCATCAGGCTGCCCTCGACGATCTCCGGAATCACCTCGGTCGCGCCGGCCGCGAGCAGTTTCTCCAGGTCGGCATCGTCCACGGTACGCACGATCGCGGGCAGCGTCGGTTCGAGCTCGTGCACGTGGTGCAGCACGCGCAGCGCGGACGGCGTGTTCGCGTAGGTGATCGCGACGGCCGCCGCCCGGTGGATACCGGCCGCGAGCAGCGACTCGCGGCGCGCCGCGTCGCCGAACACCACCGATTCGCCGGCGGTCGCCGCCGCGCTCACGCGATCGGGATCGAGGTCGAGCGCGACGTACGAAATGCCTTCCTGTTCGAGCATGCGCGCGAGGTTCTGGCCCGCGCGGCCGTAGCCGCAGATGATCACGTGGCCGCGCTGCTTCAGGCTTTGCGTCGCGATCCGCGTCATCTGCAGCGACTGCTGCATCCATTCGGTCGACGACAGCCGCATCACGATGCGGTCGGCGTTCTGGATCAGGAACGGCGCGGCGAGCATCGACAGCAGCATCGACGCGAGGATCGCCTGCAGCAGCGTCGAATCGACGAGATGCCGGTCGAGGATCAGGTTCAGCAGCACGAAGCCGAATTCGCCGGCCTGCGCGAGGCCGATGCCCGTGCGCATCGCGACGCCCGGCGTCGCGCCGAACAGCCGCGCGAGCCCGGCGATCATCGTCGCCTTGAACAGGATCTGCCCGACGAAGAAGCCGAGCACGATCAGCGGATGCTCCCAGATCACGCGCGGGTCGAGCAGCATCCCCGTCGTCACGAAGAACAGGCCGAGCAGCACGTCGCGGAACGGCTTGATGTCCTCCTCCACCTGATGGCGGAACGGCGTCTCGGAAATGAGCATCCCGGCGATGAACGCGCCGAGCGCGAGCGACAGCCCGAAGCGGTCGGTGATGAACGCGGCGCCGAGCGTGACGAGCAGCAGGTTCAGCACGAACAGCTCCTGCGAGCGGCGCCGCGCGACGACGTTGAGCCAGCGCGTCATGAAGCGCTGGCCGATGACGAGCAGCAGCGCGAGCGCGATCACGATCTTGACCGCCGCGAAGCCGAGCGTGAGCGCGAGATCCTTCGACGACTCGGCGCCGAACGCGGCGATCACGATCAACAGCGGCACCACCGCGAGATCCTGGAACAGCAGCACGCCGAAGATGTTGCGGCCGTGCTCGGTCTCGATCTCGAGCCGCTCGGCGAGCATCTTCGACACGATCGCCGTCGACGACATCGCGAGCGCGCCGCCGAGCGCGATACTGCCCTGCCACGTGATGTGCACCCAGCGCTCGAACAGCGCGCCGAGCACGAGCGCGAGCACGAGGGTCGCGACGACCTGCAAGAGGCCGAGTCCGAACACGAGCCGCTGCATCGCCCTCAGCTTCGCGAGCGAGAATTCGAGGCCGATCGAAAACATCAGGAACACCACGCCGAATTCCGCGAGGTGCTCGGCCCGTTCGAGATCCGCCGCGACGCCGAAGGCGTGCGGGCCGACCAGGATGCCGACGGTCAGATAGCCGAGCATCGGCGGCAGGTTCAACGAGCGGAATACGACGACGCCCACCACCGAGGCCAGCAGCAGCAGTAGGGTCATTTCGAGCGGGGAAATCACAGGCGAAGCGTCCTCGTTCGTCGGGGCCACGGCAATGCGGGCGCGGGTGGTGGCGGTGGACAGGCGACCTCGGACGAGTCCGAAGGCGCGGCGCGGCGAACAAACGCCTTTGCTATACTCCGCGCATGATAGCGAAAATCAATGATGATCGGGCGCTCGCGCTCGCCCGCGACGTGCTCGACATCGAGGCGGACGCCGTGCGCGCGCTGCGCGACCAGCTCGACGGCGGCTTCGTCCAGGCCGTGGCGCTGCTGCTCGGCTGCCGCGGCCGCGTCGTGGTCTCCGGGATCGGCAAATCGGGGCATATCGCCCGCAAGATCGCAGCCACGCTGGCCAGCACCGGTACGCCGGCCTTCTTCGTCCACCCCGCCGAGGCCAGCCACGGCGACCTCGGGATGGTCACCTCCGACGACGTCTTCATCGGCATCTCCTATTCCGGCGAGTCGGAAGAACTCGTCGCGATCCTGCCGCTCGTGAAGCGGATCGGCGCGAAGCTGATCGCGATCACGGGCCGCGCGGGGTCGAGCCTCGGCACGCTCGCCGACGTGAACCTGAACGCCGCGGTGTCGAAGGAAGCGTGCCCGCTGAACCTCGCGCCCACCGCGAGCACGACCGCGGCGCTCGCGCTCGGCGACGCGCTCGCCGTCGCCGTGCTCGACGCGCGCGGCTTCGGCTCGGAAGATTTCGCGCGCTCGCATCCGGGCGGCGCGCTCGGCCGGCGCCTGCTCACCTACGTGCGCGACGTGATGCGCTCGGGCGACGACGTCCCGTCCGTCGGGCTGAACGCGACGCTGTCGGACGCGCTGTTCCAGATCACCGCGAAGCGCCTCGGCATGACGGCCGTGGTCGACGCCGACGGCAAGGTCGCCGGCATCTTCACGGACGGCGACCTGCGCCGCGTGCTCGCCCGCGACGGCGATTTCCGCACGCTGCCGATCACCGAAGTCATGACGCGCGACCCGCGCACGATCGCGCCGGATCACCTGGCCGTCGAGGCCGTGGAACTGATGGAGCGCCACCGGATCAACCAGATGCTGGTCGTCGATGCCGACGGCGCGCTGATCGGCGCGCTGAACATGCACGACCTGTTTTCGAAGAAGGTGATCTGATGAGCGCAGCGCTGACTGCGGCCGAACGCGCGAGCCGCGTGAAGCTGATGATTTTCGACGTCGACGGCGTGCTGACCGACGGCGGCCTGCTGTTTACCGCGGCCGGCGACGCGATGAAGTCGTTCAATTCGCTCGACGGCCATGGCGTGAAGCTGCTCGGCGAAGCCGGCATCGCGACCGCGATCATCACGGGCCGCCGCTCGGACATCGTCGCGGCGCGCGCGAAGGAAATGAAGATCGCGCACTTGTTCCAGGGCGTCGAGAACAAGCTCACCGTGTTCGCCGACCTGATCGCGTCGCTCGGCCTGACGGCCGACGCCTGCGGCTACATGGGCGACGACTGGCCCGACCTGCCGGTGATGCTGCGCTGCGGCTTCGCGACGGCCCCCGCGAACGCGCACCCCGAGGTGATCGCCCGCGCGCACTGGGTCGCCGAGGCCCGCGGCGGCCACGGCGCCGTGCGCGAGGTCTGCGATGCGATCCTGCGCGCGCAGCGCCGCTACGACGCGCTGCTCGCCGCCGCCTGCGGAGCCTGACCGATGAGCACGCATTTCCGCTGGACCCAGATGCTGCCGCTCGTCGCGGTCGCCGCGCTCGCGGGCGTCACGTGGTGGCTGCTGCAGGCCACGCTGCCGCCGCCCGGCGAGGGCGCCGTGCAGCCGAAGCGCCATACGCCCGACTATTTCGCCGACAACTTCTCGGTCACCGAGCTCGACCAGACCGGCACGACCCAGTACCGGCTGACGGCCGCGAAGCTGGTCCATTACGAAGACACCGAAGGCAGCGACCTGACCGATCCGGCCATGCGCGCGTTCCAGCCCGGCAAGCCGGTCGTGACGACCACCGCGAAGCGCGGCACCGTCAACGGCGACGTGTCGATCGTCGATTTGTACGACGATGCGCGCATCCTGCGCGCGGCCGGCGGCGGCGATCCGCAGATGCAGGCCGATTCCCAGCATTTCCGGATCTTCGTCAATGACGATGTGATCCAGACCGAAAAGCCGGTTAAACTTCAGCGCGGCCTGTCGCTCGTCAACGCGACCGACGGCATGAAGTACAACAACGTCACCCGGGTCATCGAGCTCTACGGCAACGTGCGCGGCACGATCGCCGCGGCGGACACGTCCGGCGGCTCGAAAGGTCAACCCAGGTGACGCATCCCTCACGTGACTGCATGAACGAACCGTTCCCTCGACAGATTTCCGGCGGCGCTGCGCGCGCCGTCCGCGCCGCGCTCGCCGCGACGCTCGTGGCGCTCCCGCTCGTCGGGCTGGCGCCGCTCGCCCATGCCGAGAAGGCCGACCAGAACAAGCCGATCAACGTCGAGGCCGACAACCTGACCTATGACGATCTGAAGCAGGTCACGGTCGCGACCGGCAACGTCGTGATCACGAAGGGCACGATCATCATCAAGGGCGATCGCGTCGAAGTGCGCCAGGACCCGGAAGGCTATCAGTACGCGACGTCGTTCGGCAGCGGCAAGAAGCACGCGACGTTCCGCCAGAAGCGCGAAGGCCTCGACGAATACATCGACGGCGACGCCGAGCGCATCGACTACGACGGCAAGCAGGATCTCACCACGCTGACCACCGCCGCGACCGTGCGCCGCCTGCAGGGCACGTCGACGGTCGCCGATACCGTGCACGGCAGCGTGATCACGTACGACGGCCAGCGCGACTTCTACACCGCGAAGGGCGGCAAGGACGTCGCGGCGCCGGGCAACCCGAACGGCCGCGTGCGCGCGATGCTGTCGCCGAAGAACGGCGGCCCCGCGCCGCTGAACGGGGCGCCGGCCAAGCTGTCGCCGTCGACCACGATCCAGGGAGCGCCGGGCCAATGAACGCGCTTCCGAACCGCCAGCCGGCCGGCACGACGAGCTCGCTCGTCGTGCGCAACCTGAAGAAGCGCTACGGCTCACGCACGGTCGTCAAGGACGTGTCGCTCGACGTGAAGAGCGGCGAAGTCGTCGGCCTGCTCGGCCCGAACGGCGCCGGCAAGACCACGTCGTTCTACATGATCGTCGGCCTCGTGCCGACGGACGCGGGCGAAATCACGCTGAACGGCAGCTCGATCAGCCTGCTGCCGATCCACAAGCGCGCGTCGCTCGGCCTGTCGTACCTGCCGCAGGAAGCGTCGGTGTTCCGCAAGCTGACCGTCGAGGAAAACATCCGCGCGGTGCTCGAGCTGCAGCACGACGAGGACGGCAAGCGGCTGTCGAAGGACGCGATCTCGTCGCGTACCGAAGCGCTGCTCGACGAGCTGCAGATCGGCCACCTGCGCGAGAACCCCGCGCTGTCGCTGTCGGGCGGCGAACGGCGCCGCGTCGAGATCGCGCGCGCGCTCGCGACCAACCCGAGCTTCATCCTGCTCGACGAACCGTTCGCCGGCGTCGATCCGATCGCGGTGCTCGAGATCCAGAAGATCGTCAAGTTCCTGAAACAGCGCAACATCGGCGTGCTGATCACGGACCACAACGTCCGCGAAACGCTCGGCATCTGCGACCACGCGTACATCATCAGCGACGGTTCGGTGCTGGCCGCCGGCGCGCCGAGCGAAATCATCGAAAACGAAAGCGTGCGCCGCGTGTACCTCGGCGAACACTTCCGCATGTAACGTCCTCCTCGTGGCTGGCTGCACCCCGCCCGGCATCGCCGCGCGGGGCTGCGCCCCGCTTTGCATCCACGCCCGCGGGCATGCCCGCGGCCGGGCGGCGCGCCGCGCGTAATCGCGGATGGCTCAATGCGCCTGGGTCGTGGCAAACTGCCGGTATGACTCCCTCCTTGCCATGAAAGCCAGCCTTCAACTCCGCCTGTCGCAACATCTTGCGCTGACGCCTCAGCTGCAGCAGTCGATCCGGCTCCTGCAGTTGTCGACGCTCGAACTGCAGCAGGAAGTCGCGATGGCCGTCGCGCAGAACCCGCTGCTCGAGAACGACGACGAATGGATCGCGAGCCCGCTGCGCGTCGCGGCGGACGGATCGCTGATCGCGCAGACGCCGCCCGCACAGAACACCGAGCCCGCCGCGACCAACGGCAGCAGCCCGTCCAGCGATCGCGCGGAGCGCGACGAGCCGGCCGGCGCCGACGAATACGACGGCTACGGGTCCGGCGACGGCAACGACGGCCCGCAGTGGAACCTCGACGAATACGGCCGCTCGAGCGGCGCGTCCGACGACGACGACCTGCCGCCGCTGCAGGTGCAGGAAGCCGCGACGTCGCTGCGCGACCACCTCGCCGCGCAGTTGCGCGTCACGCAGGCCGGCCCGCGCGATCGCGCGCTCGTGATGTTCCTGATCGAATCGCTCGACGACGACGGCTACCTGACCGCCACGCTCGACGAAGTGCTCGCCGACCTGCCGCCCGAACTGGAAATCGACTGCGACGAACTGAACGCGGCGCTCGCGCTGCTGCACAGCTTCGACCCGGCCGGCGTCGGCGCGCGCTCGGCGTCCGAATGCCTGAAGCTGCAGCTGCTGCGTCTCGATCCGTCCCCGACGCGCACGCTCGCGCTCGAGATCGTGTCGCAGCACCTCGAACTGCTCGCCGCACGCGACTTCACACGGTTGCGCAAGCACCTGAAGGCGAGCGACGACGCGCTGCGCGACGCGCACGCACTGATCCGCTCGCTGGAGCCGTTCCCCGGCGCCGCATACGGCAAGGCCGAGGCCGACTACGTCGTGCCCGACATCATCGTGAAGAAGGCCGGCCAGGGCTGGCTCGCGGAGCTCAATCCGGAAGTCGTGCCGCGCCTGCGGATCAACAACCTGTACGCGAACATCCTGCGCAACAGCCGCGGCGATCCGTCGGCCGGATCGCTGAAACAGCAGCTCCAGGAAGCGCGCTGGCTGATCAAGAATATCCAGCAGCGATTCGACACGATCCTGCGTGTCGCGCAGGCTATTGTCGAGCGTCAGAAGAATTTCTTTGCGCACGGTGAAATTGCCATGCGCCCCTTGGTTTTGCGGGAAATAGCTGATACGCTGGGCCTACACGAGTCGACTGTCAGCCGTGTGACAACCGGGAAGTACATGCTGACCCCGTTCGGGACGCTTGAATTTAAGTACTTCTTCGGATCTCACGTCTCGACCGACACCGGTGGCGCCGCCTCGTCGACCGCCATCCGAGCCCTCATCAAGCAACTGATAGGAGCTGAAGACCCAAAATCGCCACTTTCGGACAGCCGCATTGCCGAGCTGCTGGCAGAACAGGGTTTCGTGGTCGCGCGCCGCACGGTTGCGAAATATCGCGAAGCCCTCAAGATCCCGGCAGTGAATCTGCGCAAGTCTCTTTAAGCCTGCTGCCTGCCCGGCGGCAGGCGTGTCCCGGCCACCGCGCACACGGGGAACAGGCCGGACGATCTGTCCGCGATACGCCGCTTCGTGCGGCACGGGCAAGTCGACCGGAGCGCCGCCTCGATGCGGCCGGGTGGCCACTCGCTTGGAGAAGCACTATGAACCTGAAGATCAGTGGACATCATCTCGAAGTCACGCCTGCGATTCGCGAATACGTGATCACCAAGCTGGACCGGGTGCTACGGCATAGCGATCAGGTGATCGATGGCACTGTGATCCTCTCGGTCGACAACCACAAGGAAAAGGACAAGCAGCAGCGCGCGGAAATCAACCTGCACCTGAAGGGCAAGGACATCTTCGTCGAAAGCGCGAACGGCAACCTGTATGCCGCGATCGATCTGCTGATCGACAAGCTGGATCGCCAGGTCGTCAAGCACATGGAGCGCCTGCAAACGCACGCGCACGACCCGATCAAGCTTCAGCCGTCGATCGACCAGATCGAGCTGCCGCCGCAATAACCGTCACCGCAACACGCACGCCGCCCGGTTCGCCGGGCGTTTTTTTTGTGACTCCGCGCGAAGGTGCAACCGGTCCGTCCGTGCTGCGCCACGCACGCGGCTGTGCTCTATAATGTTCCGGTTATCGCCGGGGGGCGTTGGATGCGGTAGCTGCGCTGCAGGTTGCCGATGCCACATGCCTTGATATCGCCGAACATGGAAAATCAGTCCGCCGCCGCAAGGAGACCCCAGGCCGCCCAATCGCCTGCCAACATGAATCGCCTAGCCAAAATCCTGCCCATAGAGAACGTCGTCATCGACCTCTCCGTCACCAGCAAGAAACGCGTCTTCGAACAAGCCGGGCTGATGTTCGAGAATCAGAACGGCATCGCCCGCAGCACCGTCACGGACAACCTGTTCGCGCGCGAGCGCCTCGGTTCGACCGGGCTCGGCGAAGGTGTCGCGATTCCGCACGGCCGCATCAAGGGCCTCAAGCACCCGCTCGCCGCGTTCGTCCGCCTCGCCGATGCGATCCCGTTCGAAGCGCCCGACGGCCAGCCGGTCGGCCTCCTGATCTTCCTGCTCGTTCCCGAGCAAGCCACCCAGCAGCACCTCGAGATCCTGTCGGAAATCGCGCAACTGCTGTCCGATCGCGACGCCCGCGAGCGTCTGCACAACGAAACGGATATCGCCGAGTTGCATCGCCTGCTCACTCAGTGGCAACCTTGAGTTGTTCCGGGCGGAATATTTCCCCGTACGAGGCGGCCTACGCCGCCGTCCAGGGCCGCCCGGCGCCGGCCCGGCATGGCGACGTCCGTCGCCGCGCGCCCGCACCGGCCCATTGGAGTGACGAGAGTCATGGATACGTCCAGCATCAACGCCCAGAGCATCTTCGACGACAACGCAGCCACGCTGAAACTGAGCTGGCTGACGGGGCATGAAGGCTGGGAACGCGGCTTTTCGGCCGACACGGTCGGCAACGCCACGTCGAGCGCCGACCTCGTCGGCCACCTGAACCTGATCCACCCGAACCGGATCCAGGTGCTCGGCGAAGCCGAAATCGACTACTACCAGCGCCAGACCGACGAAGACCGTTCGCGCCACATGGCCGAGCTGATCGCGCTCGAACCGCCGTTCCTCGTCGTCGCCGGCGGCGCCGCGGCACCGCCCGAACTGGTGCTGCGCTGCACGCGCTCGTCCACTCCGCTGTTCACGACGCCGATGTCGGCCGCCGCGGTGATCGACAGCCTGCGGCTCTACATGTCGCGCATCCTCGCGCCGCGCGCGACGCTGCACGGCGTGTTCCTCGACATCCTCGGGATGGGCGTGCTGCTGACCGGCGATTCGGGCCTCGGCAAGAGCGAGCTCGGCCTCGAGCTGATCAGCCGCGGCCACGGCCTCGTCGCCGACGACGCGGTCGATTTCGTCCGTCTTGGCCCCGATTTCGTCGAAGGGCGCTGCCCGCCGTTGCTGCAGAACCTGCTCGAAGTGCGCGGCCTCGGCCTGCTCGACATCAAGACGATCTTCGGCGAAACCGCCGTGCGGCGGAAAATGAAGCTGAAGCTGATCGTTCAGCTCGTGCGGCGCCCCGACGGCGAATTCCAGCGCCTGCCGCTCGAAAGCCAGACCGTCGACGTGCTCGGCTTGCCGATCAGCAAGGTCACGATCCAGGTCGCGGCCGGCCGCAACCTCGCGGTGCTCGTCGAGGCGGCCGTCCGGAACACGATCCTGCAGTTGCGCGGAATCGACACGTTGCGCGATTTCATGGATCGGCAACGACTCGCGATGCAAGATCCCGACAGTCAGTTCCCCGGCAAACTCGTGTAACCCGCACGCGCCGGCCGCGCAACGCCGACGCGTCGAGCCGGTGCTATGATGAAATGTCAGGATTCTCCGTTCCCATGCGCATCGTCCTCATCACCGGCATCTCCGGCTCAGGCAAGTCCGTCGCGCTGAACGCGCTCGAAGACGCAGGCTATTACTGCGTCGACAACCTGCCGCCGCACGTGCTCCCCGAACTCGCCCGCTACCTTGCCCAGGACGGCCAGCGCCGGCTCGCGGTCGCGATCGACGCGCGCTCGAGCGCGTCGCTCGACGAGATGCCCGGCCTGATCCGCGAGCTGTCCCGCGAACACGACGTGCGCGTGCTGTTCCTCAACGCGAGCACCCAGGCGCTGATCCAGCGCTTCTCCGAAACGCGCCGCCGCCATCCGCTGTCCGGTTCGCTGTCGCACGATGCGGATGTCGGCCTGCTGTCGTCGCTCGAGGAAGCGATCGAGCGCGAGCGCGAACTCGTCGCGCCGCTCGCCGAATTCGGCCACCAGATCGATACCAGCACGCTGCGCGCGAACGCGCTGCGCACCTGGGTCAAGCGCTTCATCGAGCAGAAGAACAACGATCTGATGGTGATGTTCGAATCGTTCGGCTTCAAGCGCGGCGTGCCGCTCGACGCCGACCTGATGTTCGACGTGCGCGCGCTGCCGAATCCGTACTACGACCACCAGTTGCGCCCGCTCACCGGGCTCGACCAGCCGGTCATCGCCTTTCTCGACGCACTGCCGATCGTCCATCAGATGATCGACGACATCCATGCGTTCCTGATGAAATGGCTGCCGCACTTCCGCGATGACAACCGCAGCTACCTGACCGTCGCCATCGGCTGCACGGGCGGCCAGCATCGCTCGGTGTTCATCGCGGAAACGCTCGCCGCGCGCCTGGCGCGCGAGGCGAACGTGATCGTGCGGCATCGTGACGCGCCAGTGGATGTCGACGCGTCGTCGCGGCTCGTCTCCGAGGTCGACCGACCCTAGCGACACCCGCCCAACGCCCGCGCGCCATGTCCTCCCTATCGACCACCCTGATCGACCTGCCGTTGTTTCCGCTGCACACGGTGCTGTTTCCCGGGGGCCTGCTCCCGCTCAAGGTGTTCGAGGCGCGCTATCTCGACATGTCCCGCACGTGCCTGCGCGACGACGCCCCGTTCGGCGTGTGCCTGCTCAAGAGCGGGCCCGAAGTCGCGCAGGACGGCGCGGTGTCGGTGCCCGAAACCATCGGCTGCATGGCGCGCATCACCGAGTGCGATACCGGCGAATTCGGGATGCTGTATCTGCAGGCGATCGGCACGCAGCGTTTCGAGCTGCTGTCGTATCGCGTCGAAGGCAACGGGCTGCTGGTCGGCATCGCGGAGCCGCTGCCCGACGACATCCCGCTCGAAGGCGAACAGGCGCTCGCGCAGTTCGGTTCGTGCGCCGAGGTGCTCGAGCGCATCATCGACGCGTTGAAGAAATCCGATCCGGAAAAAATGCCGTTCGGCGAACCGTTCCGCCTCGACGATCCGAGCTGGGTATCGAACCGCCTCGCGGAATTGCTGCCGCTCGACCTGCGCGCGCGACAGAAGCTGATGGAGTTTCCGGACGTCGGTGCGCGCATCGACGCCGTGCACCACGTGCTCGACCGGCACGGCTGGCTGTAAGCCCGGCTTGACTATCGCGGCTGATTCGTCGCGCATCGCCCGCCCGAATGCCTTTTTCGCGCGCGGTGGCCCGCCGCCCTGTCGAACGCCGCCCGCGCCGCACCTTTCCCCGGTTCGTTACAGCAGCGGCCCGCTCAGCGCATCGAGCAGCTTGCGCACGGGCGCCGGCACGCCGTACGCGTCGAGCCGGCTCAGCGGCACCCAGGCGGTGTCCGCGTCCCGCGCCTGCGACGGCAGGCCGCCGCCGTCCGCCAGATCACTCAGCCGCGGCTCGATCTCGAGCCGGAAATGCGTGAACGTATGCGTGAGCGGCGCGAGCGGCACCGTGCGACCGCCACCGAAACCGCGCGCAAGATCCGCGAGCGCGGCATCGCCGTCCGCTTGCGGCAGGCTCCATAGTCCGCCCCAGATGCCGGTCGGCGGCCGGCGCTCGAGCAACACGGCGTCGCCATCGCGCAGCACGAGCATCCAGGTCTTGCGCGTCGGCACGGCCTTCTTCGGCCGTGCGGCCGGCAGTTCGCGCTGGCGGCCGGTCGATTGCGCGACGCAGTCGCCGGCGAACGGGCAGCGCGCGCAGTCGGGCTTGCCGCGCACGCACAGCGTCGCGCCCAGATCCATCAGCCCCTGCGTATACGCGCTCACGTCGGCCGCGTTCGCGGCATCGGGCAGCAGCGATTCGGCGAGCGCCCACATGTCGTTCTCGACACGCTTCTCGCCCGGAAAGCCCTCGACGCCGAATACCCGCGCAAGCACGCGCTTCACGTTGCCGTCGAGGATCGTCGCGCGCGCACCGTACGCAAACGACGCGATCGCGGCGGCCGTCGAGCGGCCGATGCCCGGCAGTTCGGCCAGCGCGTCGGGCGTCGCCGGAAACGCGCCGCCGTGCTCGGCGACGACGACCTGCGCGCAGCGGTGCAGGTTGCGCGCGCGCGAGTAGTAGCCAAGGCCCGCCCACAGCGCCATCACGTCGTCGCTCGGCGCGGCCGCGAGCGCGGCGACGTCCGGGTAGCGATCGAGAAAGCGCGTGTAATACGGAATGACGGTCGATACCTGCGTCTGCTGCAGCATGATTTCCGACAGCCAGATCCGGTACGGATCGCGGGTGTTCTGCCACGGCAGGTCATGGCGGCCGTGCGCGCGCTGCCACGCGACGAGACGCGTGGCGAACGTGCGGTGCAGCGGCGTGGCGGGGAACGGAGCGGGGGCGATGCGGGGCGGCTTCAAGTTATCGAATTGTGGAAAAGGGTTTCAACGCTGGCACGTCGGGCAGTAATAGGTCGACCGCTGGCCCTGCACGATCTGGCGAATCGGCGTGCCGCATACGCGGCACGGCTGGCTGGCGCGATCGTAGACGAAACAGTCGAGCTGGAAGTAGCCGCTTTCGCCGTTGCTGCCGACGAAATCGCGCAACGTGCTGCCGCCGCGCTCGATCGCGTCCGCGAGCGTCGCGCGCACCGCGTCGGCCAGCCGCTCGTAGCGCGGCAGCGAAACCTTGCCGGCAGCCGTCGTCGGCCGGATGCCGGCGCGAAACAGGCTCTCCGACGCGTAGATGTTGCCGACGCCGACGACCATGTCGCCCGCGAGCAGCGCCTGCTTGACCGACACCGTGCGGCCACGCGTGCGCGCATGCAGCAGCGCGCCGGTGAACGCCGGCGAAAACGGCTCGACGCCGAGGCTCGCGAGGAGCGGATGCGCATGCACGTCGCCTGCTTCGCGCGGGTGCCACAGCACGGCGCCGAAGCGGCGCGGATCGCGGAACCGCAGCACGAATTCGTCGAAGATCCAGTCGATGTGGTCGTGCTTCGCGGCGACCGGCACGCCGGCCGCGGGCAGCACGCGCAGCGTGCCCGTCATCCCGAGGTGGACGATGAACCAGCCCGCATCGACCTCGAACAGCAGATATTTGCCGCGGCGCTCGACGGCGAGCACCTCGCGCGCGCGCAACTGCTCGGCGAGCCCCGCCGGCACGGGCCAGCGCAGCATCGCGGTACGGACGTCGACACGCTCGACGCGGCGGCCCGCGACAAAGGGCTCGATGCCCCGGCGCGTGACTTCGACTTCTGGCAACTCTGGCATGTTTTGCGGGTCTGAGGCTACGGTCTGCTTACAGAAAGAATGCGCATGCGGCGCCACGAGAACGGCCGTTCTCGCGACGACCCCGAATTAAACACGGGAATGCCCGAAATCGCCCGGCCTGGCAGCACGCGAGGCGGGCGATTTCGGGCATTCGCATGTGGGTTCCACAGGTAAACGGACCCTATCACGATCGTGCGTGTATTGTAGCGAGCGCGTTACAATCGGTTGAAACATCGAACGGATTTCCATGACCCTGCCCTCGAAGCTGCTTCAGAAGCGCCCCGCCGCCGTGCGCGGCGCGCGCGCCTTCCCGGTCCGCCGTGCACTCGGTGCCGCGCTGTTTGCCGCCTGGACCCTCACCGCCTTTCCGGCCCACGCGCAGGATCCGGCCTCGGACGACGCGGAGCCGCAGGGTGCGTTCGAGCATGTGATGCCGGACGAGCAGAAAAATCTCCCCGCTGTGCCGCTGACGAGCCAGATCGTCTATCAGGTGCTCGCCGCCGAGGTCGCGCTTCAGCGCAACCAGCCGGCACCGGCCTACCAGACCTACCTCGCGCTGGCCCGCGACACGCGCGACCCGCGCATGGCGCAGCGCGCGACCGAAATCGCGCTCGGCGCGCAGAGCCCGGCCGACGCACTGTCCGCCGCGAATCTGTGGCGCCAGTACGCACCGGATTCGAACCGGGCGTCGCAGGTCGACGCCGCGCTGCTGGTGCTCGCCGGCAAGCCGGCCGATGCGCAGCCGATGCTCGCGCGCGAGCTGGCCCGCGCGACCGGCGACACGCGCGGTCCGGCGATCCTCGCGCTGCAGGCGCTGCTGGTACGCGGCCCCGACCGCGTCGGCGGCCTCGCGGTGCTGAAGGACATGCTGAAGAACGACATGAATCGCCCCGAGGCGCAGCTCGCGATCGCGCGGCAGCAGCTCGCGGTCGACGACAAGGACGGCGCCGCGCAATCGCTGAAGCAGGCGCTGCAGATCCGCCCCGACTACCTGCCGGCGGCGCTGATGCTGTCGCAGATGGGGCCGGCGGAACGCGCGGCGGGCATCGCGTCGTTCGAGAAATATGTTCAGCAGAATCCGAAGTCGCGTGACGCGCGGCTCGCACTGTCGCAGCTCTATCTCGCCGACGACCGCCTCGATGACGCGCAGAAGCAGTTCGAGACGATGCGCAAGCTCGACTCGAAGGATCCGACGCCGCTGATGGCGCTCGCGCTGATCAAGATCCAGCAGAAGAAACTCGACGAGGCGACCGGCTACCTGAAGCAGTACGTGCAGCTCGGCGACAAGCAGCCGAACCTCGACGTCGGCCAGGGCTACATCTACCTCGCGCAGATCGCGATCGACCAGAACAACGACGCGCAGGCGTCGCAATGGCTCGACAAGGTCGACCAGACGAGCCAGCACTACCTGCCCGCGCAGATCACGCGCGCACAGCTGCTGCAGAAACAGGGCAAGACCGACGAGGCGCGCAAGGTGCTCGACAACCTGCCGATCACGGATCCGCGCGACGCGGCCGTGGTGGCGCGCACCGATGCGTCGATCCTGTTCACCGCGAAGCGCTATCCGGAAGCGGAGGCGCGGCTCGGGCAGGCCGTCCAGGACTTCCCGGACGATCCCGACCTGCGCTACGACTACGCGATGGCGGCCGAAAAGACCGGCCACTACGCGACGATGGAAAAGCAGTTGCGCGAACTGATCCGCACGCAGCCCGACAACCCGCAGGCCTACAACGCGCTCGGCTATTCGCTCGCCGATCGCAACCAGCGCCTGCCCGAGGCCAGCAAGCTGATCGACAAGGCGATGGCGCTCGCGCCGAACGACGCGTACATCATGGACAGCCTCGGCTGGGTGAAGTACCGGATGGGCGACACGGCCGGCGCGACGAAAGTGCTGCAACGCGCGTACGAATTGCAGCCGAACGCCGAAATCGGCGCGCATCTCGGCGAAGTGCTGTGGAAGAGCGGCGCGCAGGACGACGCGCGCAACGCGTGGCGCGCCGCGCAGAAGCTCGAGCCCGACAACGAAACGCTCGTGCAGACGCTGAAACGCCTGCAGATCAACGGCCTCTGATGCGGATGTTCCCGATGTTTTCCCTGTCCTTCCGCACGCAGCGCACGCTGGCCGCGGCCGGCGCGGCGCTCGCGCTCGCCGGCTGCGCGAGCACGCCGCCGCCGGCCGGCACGTCGACGGGCGCCGCACTGCAGACGGCCGCGACGCATGCGTACCATGGCCGCTTCGCGGTGCGGTACGACGATCGGCTCGGCAACCCGCAGAACGTGTACGGCAACTTCGACTGGCAGGAGCACGGCGACGACGTGTCGCTCGAGCTGCGCAGCCCGCTCGGCCAGACGCTCGCGGTCGTGAAATCGACGCCGCGCGCGGCGTCGCTCGAATTGCCGAACCGTCCGACCCAATATGCGCCCGACGTCGGCGACCTGATGCAGAAAACGCTCGGCTTCGAGCTGCCGCTCGCGGGCCTGCGCTACTGGCTGCTGCCGACCGTTGCCCCCGCGACGCCGGCGGAAACCGTGCGCGACCCGGCCGACGGCACGCGCGTCAAGCAGATCCGTCAGGACGGCTGGACGATCGACTACCTTGCCTACGCGGATGCCCCGGCCACGGGCGTCAAACGCGTCAACCTCGTGCGCGCGACGCCGCCGCTCGACATCAAGCTCGTGCTCGATCAGTGAGCACGCGCGCCTAGCCCCGATACCCGCATGACCGATTCGACCCGCTCGCTGCGCAACTGCCTGGCGCCCGCGAAACTCAACCTGTTCCTGCACATCACCGGCCGCCGTCCGAACGGCTATCACGATCTGCAGAGCGTATTCCAGCTGCTGAACTGGGGCGACACGCTGCACTTCACGCTGCGCGACGACGGCCGCGTCGCACGCGTCACCGACGTGCCCGGCGTGCCCGAGGAAAGCGACCTCGTCGTGCGCGCGGCCAACCTGCTGAAAACGCATACGGGCACCGCGCACGGCGTCGACATCGAGATCGACAAGATCCTGCCGATGGGCGCCGGCCTCGGCGGCGGCAGCTCCGACGCGGCGACGACGCTGCTCGCGCTGAACCGCCTGTGGCAACTCGATTTGCCGCGCGCCGAACTTCAATCGCTCGCGGTCAAACTCGGCGCCGACGTGCCGTTTTTTATTTTTGGAAAAAATGCGTTCGCAGAGGGTATCGGAGAAGAATTAGCTGAGGTACAATTGCCGACTCGCTGGTTCTTGGTTGTGACGCCACGCGTTCATGTCCCGACCGCTGAAATATTTTCAGATGAGTTGTTGACAAGAGATACGAAGCCCGTCACAATTGCTGACTTTCTTGCACAGCAAACCAGCGATGCGGGATGGCCAGATAGCTTCGGCCGGAACGATATGCAGGAAGTTGTAACAAGGAAGTACGCGGAAGTTGCGCAGGTGGTCAAATGGTTGTATGATGTGACCCCCGCGAGGATGACCGGCTCCGGAGCAAGCGTGTTTGCAGCGTTTCACAGCAAGCACGAGGCAGAAGCGGCGAAAGCCAAACTGCACGCCAGTTGGAATGGCGCAGTTGCCGAGAGTCTGAACGAGCATCCGCTCTTCACTTTCGCGTCATGAAGTTTTACTTTGCCGAACGGCCTACACGAGTTCGGTGAAGTTATCAGTTAAGTGTAGGGGAGTCGCCAAGTTGGTCAAGGCACCGGATTTTGATTCCGGCATGCGAGGGTTCGAGTCCTTCCTCCCCTGCCAAAAATTTTCCCGCATTTCCCGCCCAAGCCTGAAGCAGGTGCACGATGAGCAGCCACAGCCATGATGGCCTGATGGTCTTTACTGGCAACGCGAATCCCGCGCTCGCCCAGGAAGTCGTCAATATCCTTGGTATCCCCCTCGGCAAAGCAATGGTCAGCCGTTTCTCCGACGGCGAGATCCAGGTCGAGATCCAGGAAAACGTGCGCGGCAAGGACGTCTTCGTCCTGCAATCCACGTGCGCACCGACGAACGACAACCTGATGGAACTGATGATCATGGTCGATGCGCTCAAGCGCGCATCCGCTGGCCGGATCACTGCTGCCATCCCCTACTTCGGCTATGCCCGTCAGGATCGCCGCCCGCGTTCGGCGCGCGTCGCGATCTCGGCGAAGGTCATCGCGAACATGCTGGAAATCGCCGGCGTCGAGCGGATCATCACGATGGATCTGCACGCCGACCAGATTCAAGGCTTCTTCGACATCCCGGTCGACAACATCTACGCCACGCCGATCCTGCTGGGCGACCTGCGCAAGCAGAACTACTCGGATCTGCTCGTCGTGTCGCCGGACGTCGGCGGCGTCGTGCGTGCCCGTGCACTCGCGAAGCAGCTCAACTGCGATCTCGCGATCATCGACAAGCGTCGTCCGAAGGCGAACGTCGCCGAAGTGATGAACATCATCGGTGAAGTCGAAGGCCGCACCTGCGTGATCATGGACGACATGGTCGATACGGCCGGCACGCTGTGCAAGGCCGCGCAAGTGCTGAAGGACCGCGGTGCGAAGCAGGTGTTCGCGTACGCGACGCATCCGGTGCTGTCCGGCGGCGCCGCCGATCGCATCGCCGCGTCGGCACTCGACGAGCTCGTCGTCACCGATACGATTCCGCTGTCGGCCGAATCGCTGGCCTGCTCGAAGATCCGCTCGCTGACGAGCGCGAGCCTGCTGGCCGAAACGTTCTCGCGGATTCGCCGCGGCGATTCGGTGATGTCGCTGTTCGCGGAATCCTGATCGCGAATCGACTGAACAAAGCATGCGCAGAAAGCGAAGCGGCGACGCTTCGCTTTTTGCACAATCGGACGGGATAGACGAAACCCCGGCCGTTTCATCGGGGGCCGCCATTTGATGGCCCCGTTTTACTGCCTGGTCGCGGGCAGCCATTGGAGAATCACATGAAAGTCGTCGCTTTCGAGCGCCAACAGCAAGGTACGGGTGCGAGCCGCCGCCTGCGCAACGCCGGTAAGACCACGGGTATCGTTTACGGTGGCGAAGCAGCCCCGCAAAAGATCGAACTCGATCACAACGCCCTGTGGCACGCCCTGAAGAAGGAAGCTTTCCACTCGTCGATCCTCGACCTCGAAGTGGCCGGCCAGTCGCAACAGGTTCTGCTGCGCGACGTGCAATACCACCCGTTCAAGCAACTGGTGCTGCACGTGGACTTCCAGCGCGTCGACGCGAAGAAGAAGCTGCACACGAAGGTGCCGCTGCACTTCCTGAACGCTGAAGTCAGCCCGGCCGTGAAGCTGTCGAGCGCGATCGTTTCGCACGTCGCGACGGAAATCGAAGTCGAGTGCCTGCCGGCTGCCCTGCCGGAGTTCCTCGAAGTCGACCTGTCGAAGATCGAAGCCGGTCAGTCGCTGCACGCGAAGGACATCGCACTGCCGAAGGGCGTGACGCTGGTCGCGCACGTCGACGCGGAAAACCCGGTTGTCGCCTCGGCGACGGTCCCGGCTGGCGCCGTGTCGGACGCAGCAGAAGGCGAAACGCCGGCTGCCTAAGCGGCTGCGTACGCGCCCCCTCGATCCGTTTCACGAAACGGTCGACGCAACCCGCCGCGGCTTGCCCGGCGGGTTTTTCTTTTTCTGCGCCCAGGCGGCCGTTGCCGCCTTCGAAACGTCATGATCAAACTGATCGTCGGCCTCGGCAATCCCGGGGCGGAATACACCGCGACGCGCCACAACGCCGGCTTCTGGCTGATCGACCAGCTCGCCCGCGAAGCCGGCACGACGCTGCGCGACGAACGCCGCTTCCACGGCTTCTATGCGAAAGCGCGCCTGCATGGCGAGGAAGTCCATCTGCTCGAGCCGCAGACCTACATGAACCGCTCCGGCCAGTCGGTCGTCGCGCTCGCGCAATTCTTCAAGATCCTGCCCGACCAGATCCTCGTCGCGCACGACGAGCTCGACCTGCCGCCCGGCACCGTGAAGCTGAAGCTCGGTGGCGGCAGCGGCGGCCACAACGGCCTCAAGGACATCACCGCGCACCTGTCGTCGCAGCAATACTGGCGGCTGCGGATCGGCATCGGCCATCCGCGCGACCTGATTCCGGAAAGCGCGCGCGCCGGCGCGAAGCCCGACGTCGCGAACTTCGTGCTGAAGCCGCCGCGCCGCGAGGAGCAGGACGTGATCGACGCATCGATCGAACGCGCGCTCGCCGTGATGCCGATGGTCATCAAGGGCGAACTCGACCGCGCGACGATGCAGCTGCATCGCAACTGACGCCCGTCGCACCCGCCTGGTGCATCGGCCGTCCGGCGCAACCGGGCGGCCTCGTCCGCCCCACCGCGACGCGCACATGCGGTAATCTCGACGTTTTGCCCGACAGGAGCCAAGCGGTGAGCCGTTACTGGAGCGACGTCGTTCAGCAACTCGTGCCTTACGTGCCGGGCGAACAGCCCGCGCTTGCGCACCCCGTCAAGCTGAACACCAACGAGAATCCCTATCCGCCGTCGCCGCGCGTCGTCGCGGCGATCGCCCGCGAACTCGGCGGCACCGGCGACACGCTGCGCCGCTATCCGGACCCGGTCGCGCGCGCGCTGCGCAAGACGGTCGCGGCCCATCACCGCATCAAGCCCGAACAGGTGTTCGTCGGCAACGGCTCCGACGAGGTGCTCGCGCACACGTTCCAGGCGCTGCTCAAGCACGACCGGCCGCTGCGCTTCCCCGACATCACGTACAGCTTCTATCCGACCTACGCGCGCCTGTACGGCGTCGAGACCACGGTCGTGCCGCTCGCGGACGATT
Organism: Burkholderia sp. 9777_1386; assembly: GCF_015712265.1. Lineage (NCBI taxonomy): Bacteria > Pseudomonadati > Pseudomonadota > Betaproteobacteria > Burkholderiales > Burkholderiaceae > Burkholderia > Burkholderia sp. 9777_1386. The sequence goes on from NZ_JACCQB010000027.1 coordinate 33,449, forward strand.
TCTCGATCCGTGTCGACGACTATCTCGACGACGCCGGCGGCGTGCTGTTTCCGAACCCGAATGCACCGACCGGGCGCGCGCTGCCGCTCGCGGACGTCGAGCGGATCGCGGCCGCGAATCCGTCGTCGGTCGTCGTGATCGACGAAGCGTACGTCGATTTCGGCGCGCAGTCGGCCATTACGCTGATCGATCGCCATCCGAATCTGCTCGTCGTGCATACGACGTCGAAGGCGCGCTCGCTCGCGGGCATGCGCGTCGGCTTCGCGTTCGGCGATGCGGCGCTGATCGACGCGTTGAACCGCGTGAAGGACAGCTTCAACTCGTATCCGCTCGACCGGCTCGCGCAGGTCGCCGCGCAGGCCGCGTACGAAGATACCGACTATTTCAACGCCACCTGCCGGCGCGTGATCGACAGCCGGGCGCGGCTCACGCAGGCGCTCGACGCACTCGGCTTCGAGATCGTGCCGTCGGCCGCGAATTTCGTGTTCGCGCGCCATCCCGCGCACGATGCGGGCGCGATCGCGGCGAAGCTGAAGGAACGGGAAATTTTCGTGCGGCACTTCCGGCTGCCGCGGATCGACCAGCATCTTCGCATCACCGTCGGCACCGATGCCGAATGCGACGCGCTCGTCGCGGCGTTGCGCGAGCTGCTGGCCTGATACGGAAGAACCGGCGCCGAATGGCGCCGGGCTGAAAGCGCGACGCGCGCGCCACACAAAGCGCGCGTCAGCGCCGGATCACGACGCGTCGCCGCCCTTCACGGCGATCAGCGCGTGGTACTTCTCCATCAATTGCGCATGCGATTCGTCATGCTGCGGATCGCGCGGAATGCATTCGACCGGACACACCTGCTGGCACTGCGGTTCGTCGAAATGGCCGACGCACTCGGTGCACTTGTTCGGGTCGATCACGTAGATGTCCGGGCCCATCGAAATCGCGCCGTTCGGGCACTCGGGCTCGCACACGTCGCAATTGATGCACTCGTCGGTAATCATCAAAGCCATACTGATCTCACTTCTTCAGGCCGGCGGCCGGCTTCGCAACGAAACCGGCCGGCGCCGCATCACGCGGCAGGGCCTCCCATCGCGGTGACCTTCTCGGTCAGCCATTTCTCGACGGACGGAAACACGAATTTGCTGACATCGCCGCCCAATTGCGCGATTTCGCGCACGATCGTCCCCGAGATGAACTGGTACTGGTCGGACGGCGTCATGAACATCGTCTCGACGTCGGGCAGCAGATAGCGGTTCATCCCCGCCATCTGGAACTCATACTCGAAATCGGACACCGCGCGCAGCCCGCGCACGATCACCCGCGCATTGTTCACGCGGACGAAATCCTTCAGGAGGCCGGTGAAACTCATCACCTTCACGTTCGGGTAATGGCCGAGCACCTCGTTCGCAATCGTCAGACGTTCCTCGAGCGAGAAAAACGGCTTTTTCGCGCGGCTGTCGGCAACGCCCACCACCAGCGTATCAAAAATGCTCGACGCACGCCGCACGAGGTCTTCGTGCCCGCGCGTCAGCGGATCGAACGTACCGGGATACACGGCGACTACCATGTCGCTCCTCCTGTCATCACGCAAACGGGATGGCAGCCGTGCGATGCACGCGCCGCTGCCGAGATGGGCATGCGTCGCCTTTGCGGCGCGCCGCCTCGTATGGAACGCGCATTATTCATCATTTTCGCGCCGCAGCAAATGATAGTGAACCGCACCGGCCTTGCCGTGCTTCACCACCTGCCAGCCTGCGAGCGCGTCGTGCGCGGCCGGATCGAGTTCCGCCCCCGTTTCGACGTACAACGCGCCACCCGCCGCGACGAGCGGCGCCGACAGCGCGATCGCACGCTCGAGCGCGGCCAGGTCGTCGAACGGCGGATCGAGGAACACGACGTCGAACGCGCCCGGCGTCAGGCCGGCCGCGAGCCGCAGCGCATCGGCTTCGGCGATCTCGACCGAACGGGCGCCGAGCTTGTCCTTGATCGCCCGCAACTGCTGCGCGGCGCGCGGATGACGCTCGACCATCACGACGCTCGCCGCGCCGCGCGACGCGGCCTCGAAGCCGAGCGCGCCGGTGCCCGCGAACAGGTCGAGGCAGCGGCGGCCTTCGAGATCCTGGCCGAGCCAGTTGAACAGCGTCTCGCGCACGCGATCGGGGGTCGGGCGCAAGCCGTCGAGATCGAGCACCGCGAGCGGCGTGCGTTTCCAGTCGCCGCCGATGATGCGGATCGTGTGCGGCTTGCCGCGGCCGGGAGAGGCCGCGGGGCGGCCGGAAGAGGAACGGGACATACGGGATATCGACAACGGAGGGACCGGGCACGCGCAGGGGCGCGCCGCCAAACAGGCGCACGTTACCACAGCGGCGACGCGCACTGACGCGAGCGCCACGCCGCACTGATAAAATGCACGGTTTCGGCCGCCGTGCGCCGCGCCCGCGCGAACGCAGAACGGCCCGTCCGGCGCCCCGCTCCCGGCGGCGGCTCGCCCTCTTCCCGACGTCAGACCATGTTCAGTTTCTTCAAACGATTCAAGAAAACGCAGGAGCCCGATCCGGCGGAATCGCAATCGGCCGACGCGCAGCAAGCGGACGAAGCGTCCGACGCCGACGCGCCCGTGCTCGACGCGCCGCCCGCGGCCAGCGTGCCGCCAGCGCCCGCGCAACCGGCTGCGCCGGCCGTCGTGATGACCGTCACGCCGACCAACGACGGCCGCGACGAAGTCGTCGAGACGGTCGAGATCGTGCCGCCGCCGCTGCAGGACGCGTCCGCGAAGAAGTCGTGGCTCGCGCGCCTGAAGACGGGGCTCGCGAAGACGGGCTCGAGCATCACCGGCGTCTTCGTCAACACGAAGATCGACGAGGATCTGTACGAGGAGCTCGAAACCGCGCTGCTGATGTCCGACGCGGGCGTCGACGCGACCGAATACCTGCTCGGCGCGCTGCGCGAAAAGGTGCGCGCGGGCCGGCTGACCGATCCGCAGCAGGTGAAGGCTGCGCTGCACGACCTGCTCGTCGAGCTGCTGACGCCGCTCGAGAAATCGCTGATGCTCGGCCGCGCGCAGCCGCTCGTGATGATGATCACCGGCGTGAACGGCGCAGGCAAGACGACCAGCATCGGCAAGCTCGCGAAGCACCTGCAGAGCTTCGACCAGTCGGTGCTGCTGGCTGCCGGCGACACGTTCCGCGCGGCCGCGCGCGAACAGCTGGCGGTCTGGGGCGAGCGCAACAACGTGACGGTCGTGCAGCAGGAGAGCGGCGATCCGGCCGCGGTGATCTTCGACGCGGTCAGCGCCGCGCGCGCGCGCAAGATCGACGTGATGATGGCCGACACGGCCGGCCGCCTGCCGACGCAGCTGCATCTGATGGAGGAGCTGAAGAAGGTGAAGCGCGTGATCGCGAAGGCGCACGACGGCGCGCCGCACGAAGTGCTGCTGGTGATCGACGCGAACACCGGCCAGAACGCGCTCACGCAGGTGAAGGCCTTCGACGACGCGCTGGGCCTGACCGGCCTGATCGTCACGAAGCTCGACGGCACCGCGAAGGGCGGGATTCTCGCCGCGATCGCGCGGCAACGGCCGGTGCCCGTCTACTTCATCGGCGTCGGCGAGAAGGTCGAGGACCTGCAGCCGTTCAGCGCGGTGGAATTCGCGGACGCGCTGCTCGGCTGAACGCCGCCGGCCTGCATCGCACGGGGCGCCTTCGGGCGCCCTTTTTCATGCGCGCCCGATCATGCTCGCCACGGGCGCGCCGCGCTCATTCCGCGTCGGGCTGCGCGCCCGGCTCGGCGGCCTTGAACGCGTCGATCGTCGCCGCATGGTCGACGATCCGCTGGATCGTCGGGAAGCGCGTCGTGTCGATCGAGAAGCGGTTCGCGTTGAACACCTGCGGCACGAGGCACACGTCGGCGAGCGTCGGCGTGTCGCCGAAGCACAGCTTGCCGGTGCGCGGGTCGTTCGCAAGACGCGCCTCGAGCGTTTCGAAGCCCGCCTCGATCCAGTGCCGGTACCACGCGTTCTTTGCGTCCTCGGGCACCTTCAGCGTGTGCTTCAGGTACTTGAGCACGCGCAGGTTGTTGAGCGGGTGGATTTCGCACGCGATCTGCAGCGCGACCGCGCGCACGTACGCACGATCGACCGGCTGCTTCGGCAGGAGCGCGGGCTCGGGATGGGTTTCGTCGAGATATTCGATGATCGCGAGCGACTGCTGCAGCGTCGCGTCGCCATCGATCAGCGTCGGCACGACCGCATCCGGATTCAGCGCGCGGTACGCGTCCTTCAGTTGCTCGCCGCCATCGCGCAGCATGTGCACGGGCGCATAGTCGAACGGCAACTGCTTGAGGTTCAGGGCGATCCGCACGCGGTACGACGCGGAACTGCGGAAATAGCTGTAGAGCTTCATGGGATGTCTCTCGTAGTCGTATTCGGCCGGCAGCGGCACGGGCGCGGCGCAGCCGGTGCGCGCGCCGCCGGGAACCAGAGTGTAGCGCGGCACGATGCGCGCCCGCGCCCGTGCGATACTCGGGGCATTCCTCACCGCTCACCGCGCGGCCCGATGCCGGCCGCCCGCCCCACGTTCCGATGACCGCTTCCCACGATCCCGCCGCCGCTCCGTTCCCTTGCGCCCGCTTCATCAAGGAAATCGGCCGCGGCCCGCACGGCGCGCGCGCCCTGTCCGCCGAGGACACGTTCGCGCTCTATCGCGCGATGCTCGATGCGCGCGTGTCGGACGTCGAACTCGGCGCGATCCTGATCGCCTATCGGCTGAAGGGCGAATCCGCCGACGAACTGGCCGCGATGCTCGCCGCCGCGCAGGCGTCGTTCGAGCCGGTGCACGTGCAGGACGCCGCGTTCCGCCCGGTGTCGATTCCGAGCTACAACGGCGCGCGCAAGCAACCGAACCTCGTGCCGCTGCTCGCGCTGCTGCTCGCGCGCGAAGGCGTGCCGGTGCTCGTGCATGGGGTCGAGCAGGATCCGGGCCGCGTGACGAGCGCCGAGATCTTCTCTGCGCTGTCGCTCCCGCCGTCGACGTCGCACGATGCGATCGAGGACACGCTCGCCGAACGCCGCGTCGCGTTCGCGCCGATCGACGTGCTGGCGCCGCGCATCGCGCACCTGCTGTCGATGCGCAGCGTGCTCGGCGTGCGCAACTCGACACATACGCTCGTGAAGATCCTGCAGCCGTTCGCGCCGGCCGGGCTGCGGCTCGTCAACTACACGCACCCGCCGTACCGTGACAGCCTCGCGCAGCTGTTCCGCGATCATCCGGACGCCGCGCTCGGCGGCGCGCTGCTCGCGCGCGGCACCGAAGGCGAAGCGGTGGCCGATACGCGGCGCCAGGTGCAGGTCGACTGGCTGCATGACGGCGTGTGCGACACGCTGATCGAGGCCGAGCGTTCGTCGACCGACGCACCGCCCGTCGCGCTGCCCGAGTCGCGCGATGCGGCGACCACGGCCGCGTGGACGGACGCCGTGCTGCGCGGCGAGGTGCCGGTGCCCGACACCGTGGCGCGCCAGGTCGCGACGATCGTGCAGGTCGCCCGCATCGCGCGCTGACGACCTGCCCCTTTATCCCGACATTTGACACGCGAGCGCATCCTGGCATAGAGTGGCCGTCATGCGTTCCCTTCCGAACACCCTCCGAATTACCTCCGGCCGCCTAGCGCGGCCGCTATCGCTACGACTAGCCTAAGGCTGTCGTAGCGCCGTGTGCTGTTCGCACGGTCCTCCCAGCAGTTTCTCGCAGTACCCCTCTCGCAGTTTTTACAACCCGAAGTCGTCAGCCTTCGTCCGTCTATCCGTCGGCCGATTCGCGAAGATCATCCGCATCCGCGGCGCCATCGTGCGCCGGGATGCGAGGCAGCGCCAACCGTCGCCCATGCCGCCCCGTCTTCGCTCGCGACTTGAGACCCGAGGTCCAGAAGATGATGCGCAATCCGCAAGACAAGTACCGTCCGTTCGAGCCCGTTCGCCTCAATGGCCGCCGCTGGCCGGCCCGCACCATCGAGCGTGCGCCCGTGTGGATGAGCACCGACCTGCGCGACGGCAACCAGTCGCTGATCGAGCCGATGAGCATCGAGCAGAAGCTCGAGTTCTTCGAAATGCTGGTCGCCATCGGGTTCAAGGAGATCGAAGTCGGTTTTCCGTCGGCGTCGCAAACCGACTTCGATTTCGTCCGCAAGCTGATCGACGACAAGCGGATTCCCGACGACGTGACGATCGAGGTGCTCGTGCAGTCGCGCGAAGACCTGATCGCCCGTACGTTCGATGCGCTCGAAGGCGTGCCGCGCGCGATCGTGCACCTGTACAACGCGGTCTGCCCGTCGTTCCGCCGCATCGTGTTCGGCATGTCGAAGAACGACGTGAAGGCGCTCGCGATCGACGGCACGCGCATCATCAAGGCACACGCGGCCGCGCGCCCGGAGACGCACTGGACCTTCCAGTACTCGCCGGAAACCTTCAGCATGACCGAGCTGACGTTCGCGCGCGAGATCTGCGACGCGGTCGCGCAGACGTGGCGCCCGACCCGCGACCACAAGATGATCGTCAACCTGCCGGCCACCGTCGAGGCCGCAACCCCGAACGTGTTCGCCGACCAGATCGAATGGATGGACCGCAACCTCGCGTATCGCGACAGCATCGTGCTGTCCGTGCATCCGCACAACGATCGCGGCACCGCGGTCGCGGCGGCCGAACTCGCGCTGCTCGCGGGCGCCGACCGCATCGAAGGCTGCCTGTTCGGCAACGGCGAGCGCACCGGCAACGTCGATCTCGTCACGCTCGCGCTGAACCTCTACACGCAAGGCATCGACCCGGGCCTCGACTTCTCCGACATCGACGCCGTGCGCCGCGTCGTCGAACGCTGCAACCAGATTCCCGTGCATCCGCGCCATCCGTACGCGGGCGACCTCGTGTTCACCGCGTTTTCCGGCTCGCACCAGGACGCGATCCGCAAGGGCTTCGCGCAGCAGCGCCCCGATGCGATCTGGGAAGTGCCGTACCTGCCGATCGACCCGGCGGATCTCGGCCGCAGCTACGACGCGGTGATCCGCGTGAACAGCCAATCCGGCAAGGGCGGCGCGACCTTCCTGCTCGAACGCGGGATGGGCTTCACGCCGACGCGCCGCGTCCAGATCGAGTTCAGCCATGCGGTGCAGACGCTCGCCGACGCATCGGGCGAGGAAGTGACGGGCGACACGATCTGCGCGCTGTTCGCGCGCGAATTCTTCGAGACGGACGGCCCGGCCGCGCGCCACGGCATCGGCGCGCGCTGGCAAAACCGCGAGATCGCGCTGGCGCCCGCCGCCGACGCGACGCCCGACGACGCCGTGCGACGTTTCGCCGCGGCATTCGCGAGCGCCGCCGGCGCCACGATCGACATCGCGTCGTGCGAATCCACGCGCACGGCGGACGGCCGGGTCGCGGTATCGGTCGGCTGCCGGGTCGGCGACGCGCCGCTGCGGCACGGTGTCGGCGTGCACGTCGATGCGGCAAGTGCGGCGCTCGATGCGGTCGTCAGCGCGATCAACCGCTCGGCATGGCACTGCGCGGATCGCCGCGCGGCGGCCTGAACGCGGGGCTTCGATGCAGGGTTGAAACGTCAGCGAGCGGTGCGTGACCGCCCGTGCGCCGCGCGATCCGCGCCGCACGTGGCAACAAAAAGCGGCTCAGAAGGCCGCTTCGGTCGGGGCATGAAAAAGCGCGTTACCCGCGCTCACGCCTCGGTCGCGCACCGCGTCGCCTGCCACGCGAACAGGCTCCAGCGACCGTGGTCGTGCGTGTGGACGGACGTATAGGCAATCGGGAACACGAGGCCGCCGTTGTTGGTTTCCATCTCGATCAACGCGCGCCCGGTGACGACGCAGGTCTCGTCGCCGACCGGCAGCACGTCCTGCGACTGGATTTCGATCTGGCGATAGCGGCGGCGGCCGGCGACGATGGCGTCGATGAACTGCTGCTTGGTTTCGCGTTTGCCGTTGGTATGGACGAAAAACACCTTGTCCGACAACAGCGCGTCGAGCGCCTCGCCGTCGCCGTCCACCATCGCCCGGAACCGGTCGCGCTCGAGCGCGCGGATCGCATCGACCACCTTCGCCATCGCCTGACTCCTCGGCAACGCGCCCGCCTTGCACGGGCGTACGGATCAGAAGTTGTACTGCAGGTAGAACTGGTGGAAATTTATACCAGGATTCGGCTCTTTGATACCCGCGTTAGACACATGTTCAAAACGGTAGCCGACCTGATACTGTTGCCGTTGGCCGAACTGCACGCCCACGCCGCCCGTCGGCGCGAACTGGAACGCGGTCGACAGCGAGAAATTGTCCGAGATCGTCGGGTGCGTCAGGAGCCGGACGCCGCCGCCCGCCTCGATGAACGGGCGAATCTGCCCGCTGCTCTTGATGAAGCGGAACATCGGCGTCACGCCGAACTCGCCGATGCTGCTGTGGACGTTGCCGCCCGTGTGCCAGTAGCCGGCATGCCCTTCGACGACGAACGCGAAGTGCCAGCCGCCGACTTCCCACCAGTTCCAGCCCGGATCCCACACCACGCCGATATCGGCCTTGTCGACCCCGTGACGATCCGAAAACCCGCCGCCCGCCTGGATCCCCCAGCGATCCGCGAAAGCCGCACCCGATCCGCCCAGAAGAGACGCTGCCAGCATCGCATGCAGCACCAGCCGGCTGCGGGGCCGGCGATTCTTCTTATTGTTCATCTGACACTCCAACTTTGTGGGTTGAATGGAGCCTGCCGCAACGGCCGGGCCCGAGCGAACTGAATGGTATGGTAAAGGACTTTTCGGATCGGCATCACGAAACGAAATGGCTTCCTTCCAAAACGACAAAAATCGAAATCGTCTACTGATTCCCATCAGAAACAACGGCTTACGGAACTTCGTGGCGCCACCCTGGTCGCAGAATAGACTATCGGCTCGACTGGTTCGATAGAAAAATGGGGAACTCCGATGCCCCCGCCCGCTCTAAGGAATTAGCACTCACCTTGCGGGAGTGCTAAGATGATCCACGGAATCTCATTCGAGACCGGGGGTTTGTCCCTGATTCCAAAGGAGTTTTTTAGTGAGCAACGCCCTGACCCTCCCGAACACCCTGAGCCCGACGCCGGCCAAGGCCGAATCGGCAGGCTCGCTGGCGCTCGCAGCCCAATCGATGTTGCCCGGCCAGCTCGGCAACATCGACGCGTACATCCAGGCCGTCAACCGCATCCCGCTGCTGACCGCCGAGGAGGAACGCCGCTACGCAACCGAATTCCGCGACGACAACAACCTCGACGCGGCGCGCCGCCTCGTGCTGTCGCACCTGCGTCTCGTCGTGTCGATCGCGCGCAACTATCTCGGCTACGGCCTGCCGCACGGCGACCTGATCCAGGAAGGCAACATCGGCCTGATGAAAGCCGTGAAGCGATTCGACCCGGCGCAAAACGTGCGCCTGGTGTCGTATGCGATTCACTGGATCAAGGCCGAGATCCACGAGTACATCCTGCGCAACTGGCGCATGGTGAAGGTCGCGACGACGAAGGCGCAGCGCAAGCTGTTCTTCAACCTGCGCAGCCACAAGAAGAGCATGCAGGCGATGACGCCCGAGGAAATCGACGGCCTCGCGCAGGAGCTCAACGTCAAGCGCGAGGAAGTCACCGAGATGGAAACGCGCCTGTCGGGCGGCGACATCGCGCTCGAAGGCCAGGTGGAAGACGGCGAGGAGTCGTACGCGCCGATCGCCTACCTGGCCGACTCGCACAACGAGCCGACCGCCGTGCTCGCCGCGCGTCAGCGCGACATGCTGCAGACGGACGGCATCGCGCAGGCGCTCGACGCGCTCGATGCACGCAGCCGCCGCATCATCGAGGCGCGCTGGCTGCACGTCGACGACGACGGCTCGGGCGGCTCGACGCTGCACGATCTCGCCGCCGAGTTCGGCGTGTCGGCGGAACGCATCCGCCAGATCGAAGCGAGCGCGATGAAAAAGATGCGCACGGCGCTCGCCGAATACGCGTAAATCGCGGCAATTTAGAGCGCTTCGTCGAAAACCGCTGCCTGACCGGCAGCGGTTTTTTTTCGTCCGTTTTTCCGCTGCTTTTCACCCGCTTTTCAACGCGTCTCACACACCGTTTCTACGCCGATTAATTGACCTGATTCATCGGATATTGCGTCATTTGCAGCGGCCTTCCGCATAACCTTGATCCAGCTCAATTTTTACCCCACGCTTCGCGACGGTCTGCCGCAGCGCAGCACTCGGCAGCGGAAAGCCGTCCTTTTAAAATTGGCATGTCAGGCGCAAAAGGATTAAAACAGCTTCACGGCCGTCACCAATCCGACGTAAAGTCGCCCCCAATCCGATCTCAATCGATTCAGGATAATCGCCTTGATCTCGATCAATAAAGAGCCTTCGCGGCCGGCCGGCACGATCGGCTGGCGCGCGCGCATCGCCGCGTGGGCACGCGGCCCCACCCTCGCCCGCGACATCGCGCTGGTGCTGATCGTCAAGCTGATCCTCCTGATGTCGCTCAAATACGCATTCTTCAATCATCCGCAGGCCGAGCACATGTCGTTGCCGCCTGCCGCCGTGGCCGAGAAGCTGCTCTCGGTGCCGGCGCCTGCATCTACCGAGGGAGACCACCATGATAAGTAGCGAAGTCGTCGATCTGTCACGTCTGCAGTTCGGCATCACGGCGCTCTACCACTTCCTGTTCGTGCCGCTGACGCTCGGCCTGTCCTGGCTGCTCGTCATCATGGAAGCCGTCTACGTGATGACCGGCAAACAGGTCTACAAGGACATGACCCAGTTCTGGGGCAAGCTGTTCGGGATCAACTTCGCGATGGGCGTGACGACCGGCATCACGCTCGAATTCCAGTTCGGCACGAACTGGTCGTACTACTCGCACTACGTCGGCGACATCTTCGGCGTGCCGCTCGCGGTCGAAGGCCTGATGGCGTTCTTCCTCGAATCCACGTTCGTCGGCCTGTTCTTCTTCGGCTGGAACCGCCTGTCGAAGGTCAAGCACCTGGTCGTCACGTTCCTCGTCGCGCTGGGCTCGAACCTGTCCGCGCTGTGGATCCTCGTCGCGAACGGCTGGATGAACAACCCGGTCGGCGCCGAGTTCAACTACCAGACGATGCGTATGGAGCTGACGAGCCTGTTCGACGTGCTGTTCAACCCGGTCGCGCAGGTGAAGTTCGTGCACACCGTGTCGGCCGGTTACGTGACGGCCGCGATGTTCGTGCTCGGCATTTCGTCGTGGTACCTGCTGAAAAAGCGCGACGTCGACTTCGCGCTGCGCTCGTTCGCGGTCGCGGCCGGCTTCGGCCTCGCGGCCACGCTGTGCGTGATCGTGCTCGGCGACGAATCGGGCTACACGACCGGCGAAGTGCAGAAGATGAAGCTCGCCGCGATCGAATCGGAATGGGAAACCCAGCCGGCGCCGGCATCGTTCACGCTGATCGGCATCCCGAACCAGAAGGAAGAACGCACCGACTACGCGATCAAGATCCCGTACGCGCTCGGCCTGATCGCGACGCGCTCGATCGACGAGCCGGTGATCGGCCTGCGCGAGCTCGCGAAGCACAGCGAGGAACACATCCAGAGCGGGATGGTCGCGTACGGCGCCTTGCAGAAGATCAAGGAAGGCGACACGAGCGACGCGACCCGCGCGCTGTTCGACCAGCACAAGCAGTATCTCGGCTACGGACTGATGCTCAAGCAGTTCACGCCGAACGTGGTCGATGCGACGCCCGAGCAGATCAAGGCCGCCGCGAAGAAGACGATCCCGCCGGTCGCACCCGTATTCTTCTCGTTCCGGATCATGGTGTTCCTCGGCTTCCTGTTCCTCGCGACCTTCGTCGCCGCGTTCTGGTTCTGCGCGCGCCGGCAGTTGCTGCAGGACAACCGCCGCTGGTTCCTGCGCTATGCGGTGTGGGCGATCCCGCTGCCGTGGCTCGCCGCGGAATTCGGCTGGGTCGTCGCCGAGCTCGGCCGCCAGCCGTGGACGATCGCGGGCATCCTGCCGACGCATCTGTCCGCGTCCAGCCTGACGTCGACGGACCTGTACCTGAGCCTCGCCGGTTTCATCGCGTTCTACACGGTACTGTTCATCATCGAGATCAAGCTGATGTTCAAGTACGCGCGCCTCGGCCCGTCGTCGCTGCATACCGGCCGCTATCACCACGAACTCGCCGCCGCCGGCGAGCGGGCCGCGGTCTGAGCACGCCCTCGCAACCGAACAAGGAATCGCTATGGACTATGCAACTCTCAAGCTGATCTGGTGGCTGCTCGTCGGCGTGCTGCTGATCGGCTTCGCCGTCACCGACGGCTTCGACATGGGCGCGACCGCGCTGCTGCCGTTCCTCGGCAAGACCGACGAGGAGCGCCGCATCATCGTCAACACGGTCGGCGCGACGTGGGAAGGCAACCAGGTGTGGCTGATCACGGCCGGCGGTGCGATGTTCGCCGCGTGGCCGCTCGTCTACGCCGCGTCGTTCTCCGGCTTCTACTTCGCGATGCTGCTCGTGCTGTTCGCGCTGTTCTTCCGGCCGGTGGGCTTCGACTACCGCAGCAAGCGGCCCGACCCGCGCTGGCGCGCGGGCTGGGACTGGGGCCTGTTCGTCGGCGGCTTCGTGCCGGCGCTGGTGTTCGGCGTCGCGTTCGGCAACCTGCTGCAGGGCGTGCCGTTCAAGTTCGACAGCGACCTGCGCGTGACCTACTACGGCGGCTTCTGGGCGCTGCTGAACCCGTTCGCGCTGCTGTGCGGGCTCGTCAGCCTCACGATGCTCGTCGCGCACGGCGCCGCGTTCATCAAGATGAAGACCGACGGCGTGATCGCGCGCCGTGCGTCGATCGCGCTGCGCGTCGCGTCGTTCCTCGCGGTCGTGCTGTTCGTGCTGGCCGGCGTGCTCGTCGCTTCGTATATCGGCGGCTTCCACATCACCCACGCCGCGCCGACCGACACCGTCGCGAACCCGCTGCTCAAGGACGTCGCCGCCGGTTCGGGCCTGTGGCTCGCGAACTACGGCGAGTATCCGTGGATGATCGCGGCGCCCGTCGTCGGGATCGCGGGCGGCGTGCTCGCGCTGCTGCTCGCCGGCTCGAAGCAGGAGAAGACGGCGTTCTTCTGCACGGGCCTGATGATCGTCGGCGTGATCCTGACCGCGGGCTTCTCGATGTTCCCGTTCATCATGCCGTCGTCGCTCGACCCGCGCAGCAGCCTGACCGTGTGGGATTCGACGTCGAGCCACATGACGCTGCAGGTGATGCTGTTCGCGGTGATCGTGTTCCTGCCGATCATCCTGCTCTACACGAGCTGGGTGTATCGCGTGATGCGCGGCAAGGTCACGCACCAGACGCTCGAAGAGAACAAGCACTCGATGTATTGACGCACTGAACCGGGCCGGGGCGCGCAGGCGCCCTCGCCCACCGTTTCGCAAGGAGTCGGATCATGTGGTATTTCAGCTGGATTCTCGGTATCGGCGTCGCGCTGTCGTTCGGCATCGTCAACGCGATGTGGCTCGAAGCGCGGCAGAAGCCGCAGGAAGCGCCGGTGCGTGCGCGCCGCGACTGACGCAGTGACGCACCGCGCGCGATACGCGCGGCCGCCGTCCGACAACGGAAAGAACCTCGCTTCGCGCGAGGTTTTTTTTCGTCACGGCCGCGCCGGCGGGACGTCGCACGGCGATGCCAATTTAGCGCCAGATTGATACCACTTGAATACCAATAAAAGGTTTCATAAGATCGTTGGACACGGCCGCTGACAGGCCGATTCCTTCTGGGTGGGGGAGACATGCGAATCCCGTGTGTGGCGTGCGCGTGCGCGCCGTGTCGATGTCCGCGTGCCACGGCGCGTGCCGTCGTCGCGCTCGTGCGCGGCCAACCGCGCGCCGTCGATTGCGGCCGTCTCGCCGCTGCAGCGAACGCCGCGAGCCGCCGATGATTCCGCGCACGCCGCCGCGCCGCGCCGACCGGCACGCATGCCCGCCTCCCGTTCCGTAACGCACGCGCCCGCGTGCCGAATGCGCGCGGCGCAGCCGCATCGCTCCGCGTGCTGGTATCTCCCGCAGCTCCACTGAAAGACCCGATCGCAGCGACGTCGCGTCACGGCGCCGCTACGCCCCCTTTTTCTCAGGAGTTCGAATTGAAGCGTACCTTGCCCTCCCTCATTGCCGGCCTGCTGATCGCCGTGCTGTCGCCGGCGGCGATCTCCGCGGCGCCGGCGTCGGCCGCCGCTGGCGCGAACGCCGGCACCGCGCAAGCGGCCAGCCTCGCGATGCTGCTGTCGAACGGCCTCGCGTTGCGCGTGGCCGTCGACAACAACCACGCGGCCGCGGCCGGCGTACCGTGCGCCGATCTCGGCGCCGACGGCGCCGCCTGCGCGACCGGCCGCCTGATCCTGCAGAACCGCGGCCATGCGGCGATCGCCGACGGCGGCTGGAAGCTCTACCTGCACAGCATCCGCCGCCTGCTGCGGATCGACCGGCCGGGCTTCGCGCTGCGGCGGCTCACCGGCGACCTGTACGAGCTGACGCCGCAGCCGGGCTCGGTGCGGCTCGCGCCCGGCGAGCGCATCGAGCTGCCGTTCGTCGCCGAATACTGGCTGCTGCGTTACAGCGACGTGATTCCGCGTCCGTACGTCGTCGTCGACGGCGCGCCGCCGGCCGTGCTGCGCTACGACGACACCGACAACGAGCTGCGCTACGTCGAATCGCTGCCGGCCGACGCGCAGAACAACTCGACCGGCAACGCGCCGCCCGTGGCCGCGCGGCCCGATCCCGGTCGCGCGTTGCCGAGCGTGAAGCGCGAGCTGCCGCTGCCCGGCACGCTCGAGCTGCGCGGCGTCGAACTCGCGCTGCCGGACCTGCCGGACGCGCAGGTCGCGGCGCTGCGCGAGCGCGCGACGACCCTCGGACTCGACGGCGCACGCGTGCCGGTACGCGGCTTCGTCGCGCCGAGCCGGCTGCCGGCCGACCTCGCGACACCGGGCGGCTACCGGCTCGCGATCGGGCCGCGCGGCGTGCTGATCGAAGGCTACGATCGCGCGGGCCTCTACTACGGCGTGCAGACGCTCTACTCGCTCGCGCCGGCCGGCGGCGGCCCGATCCCGGCGATGCTCGTCGAGGATGCGCCGCGCTTCACGCATCGCGGGATGCACGTCGACCTCGCGCGCAACTTCAAGCAGCCGGCGACGCTGCGCCGCCTGATCGACCAGATGAGCGCGTACAAGCTCAACCGCCTGCACCTGCATCTGTCCGACGACGAAGGCTGGCGCATCGAGATTCCCGGCCTGCCCGAGCTGACCGAGATCGGGGGACGCCGCTGCCACGACCCGAGCGAGACGCGCTGCCTGCTGCCGCAGCTCGGCTCCGGGCCGGACAATCGCTCGGGCGGCGGCTACCTGACGCGCGACGACTACGTGGCGCTCGTGCGCTACGCGGCCGCGCGCTTCGTTCAGATCATCCCCGAGATCGACATGCCCGCGCATGCGCGGGCGGCCGTCGTGACGATGGAGGCGCGCTACCGGCGGCTGCATGCGGCGGGTCGCGAGCAGGAAGCGAACGCATACCGGCTGCTCGACCCGCAGGACACGACGAACCTGACGACGGTGCAGTTCTACGACCGGCGCAGCGACCTGAACCCGTGCGTGCCGGGCGCGCTCAACTTCGCGTCGAAGGTGATCCGCGAGATCGCGGCGATGCACGCGGACGCGCAGGCGCCGCTGCAGACCTGGCACTACGGCGGCGACGAAGCGAAGAACATCTTCCTCGGCGGCGGCTTCCAGCCGCTGAACGGCACCGACCCGAACAAGGGGCGCATCGATCTGGCCGCGCAGGACAAGCCGTGGGCGCGTTCGCCCGCTTGCACGGCGCTGCTCCAGCGCGGCGAGATCAAGTCGATCGACGAGCTGCCGACGCGTTTCGCGAAACAGGTGAGCGCGGCGGTCAACGCGAGCGGGATCGGCACGATGGCCGCGTGGCAGGACGGCATCAAGCATGCGAACGGGCCGCAGGATTTCAGCACGCGCCACGTGATGGTGTCGCTGTGGGACACGATCTTCTGGGGCGCGTCGGACAGCGCGCGCGACCTGAGCGGCAGGGGCTACCAGACGGTGCTCGCGCTGCCCGACTACCTGTACTTCGACTTCCCGTACACGCTCAATCCGCGCGAGCGCGGCTACTACTGGGGCTCGCACGCGACCGACGAGTACAAGGTGTTCTCGCTCGCGCCGGAGAACCTGCCGCAGAACGCCGAAGTGATGGGCGACCGCGACGGCAACCCGTTCGAGGTGACGGGCACGGGCCCCGCGCCGCGCATCGAAGGCATGCAGGGCCAGGCTTGGGGCGAGGTGATGCGCAACGACACCTTTCTCGAATACATGACCTATCCGCGACTGCTCGCGCTCGCCGAGCGCGCGTGGCACCGGGCCGACTGGGAGCTGCCGTATGCGGCCGGCGTGCGCTTCAAGCGCGGCGACACGCATCACGTCGACATCGCCGCGCTGCAGCGCGACTGGGCCGGCTTCGCGACGCTGCTCACGCAACGCGAATTGCCGAAGCTCGACCGCGCCGGCGTCGGCTACCGGAAGCCGACCTTCACGCTGACGAATCCGTGATCGGCTGACCGGCCAGGCAGTCGAGCGACAAGCGATGCGGCGCAACGCATCGCGTATCGCGCACCGCCGTCTCCAAAGCAAAAACGGCTTGCGACATCGTCGTCGCAAGCCGTTTTCTTTTGGCCTCTCTTGACCGCCGACCCGCATCCGCCGCGCGGATGTCAGGCCGGCTTCACCGCATCACGCCGGTTGGGCTGCCGCCCCGCCGCCCGACGGCGGCAGGCGCGCGCCGAGTTGTTCGGCATAGCGTGCGGCCGCGTTGCCGCAGACGATGTGGAACGTGTCGAGCGACACCCACGCGACGTCGAGCGTGCCGAGACGCTCGCGATCGACCGCCGACGGATCGCGCACGACCACGCGCAGGCGCGTGGTGGCCACCGCATCGAGCGACGCGACGTTGGTCGCGCCGCCGAACACCGCGAGCCAGCGGGTCGGTTCCGGATCGAGCGGGCCGGCGGCCGCGCCCGTGACCGGCTGCGCGGCGGCCGTCGCCGGCGCGGCCGCACCGGTCGCGCCGCCGCCGATCGCGGCGCGCATCTCGTCGGCAATGATGTCGGCCTCGGGCCCGATGATCACCTGCACGCTGTTGCCGCCGCGCTTGAGCACGCCGCGCGCGCCGATCGACTTCAGTTCCGGCTCCGACACCTGCTCCGGATCGACCACGGTCAGGCGCAGGCGCGTCGTGCACGCGTCGACGACCGACAGGTTGGCCGCGCCGCCGAGCGCGGCGATGTAGCGTTGCGCGCGCGGTGCGGCAGCCGTTGCAGCCGCGCCCGCGGCCGGTGCGACGAACCCGCCCGATGCGTACGATTCCGTGGCCGCATCGGTCGACGCCGGCTCGCGGCCCGGCGTGGCCATGTTGAACTTGCGGATGAAGAAGCGGAACAGCCCGTAGTACGCGGCGCCGTACGCGATGCCGAGCGGAATCGCGATCCAGCCCTTCGTCGACAGCCCGTAGTTCAGCACGTAGTCGATCGCGCCGGCGGAGAACGTGAAGCCGAGCTTCACGCCGAGAATCTGGCAGATCGCGAGCGACAAGCCCGTCAGCACCGCATGGATCACGTACAGCACCGGCGCGAGGAACATGAAGCTGAACTCGATCGGCTCGGTCACGCCGGTCAGGAACGACGTCAGCGCCATCGAGAACAGCAGGCCGCCGACCATCGCGCGGCGCTCCTTCGGCGCCTCGTGCAGCATCGCGAGACACGCCGCCGGCAGGCCGAACATCATGATCGGGAAGAAGCCGGCCATGAAGGTGCCCGCGGTCGGGTCGCCCGCGAAGAAGCGGTGCAGGTCGCCGTGCACGATCTCGCCGCCGGCGGGCGGCGTGAAGTTGCCGAACACGAACCACGCGAGCGAGTTGATGATGTGGTGCAGGCCGGTGACGAGCAGCAGACGGTTCAGGAAGCCGAACACGAACGCACCGATCGCGCCCGCCGTCGTCAGCCACTGGCCGGCCGCGTCGATCGCATGCTGGATCGGCTGCCACACGTACCCGAACGCGATGCCCAGTATCACGCAGACCAGCCCGGTGATGATCGGCACGAACCGCTTGCCGCCGAAGAACGCGAGGTAGTCCGGCAGCTTGATGTCCTTGTAGCGGTTGTACAGCAGGCCCGCGACGACCCCCGCGATGATCCCGGACAGCACGCCCATGTTCAGCTTGGGATCGATGTCCTTCATGATCGCGGTTTCGATCAGGTAACCGATCGCGCCCGCGAGCGCCGCCACGCCGTTGTTGTCCTTCGCGAAGCCGACCGCCACGCCGATCGCGAACAAGAGCGGCAGGTTGTCGAAGATCGCGCCGCCGGCGTCGGCGATCATCTTGATGTTGAACACGTCCGGCTGGCCGAGTCGCAGCAGGATGCCGGCGACCGGCAATACCGCGATCGGCAGCATCAGTGCCCGGCCCAGGCCCTGTATTTTCAGAAACGGATTCCCGTTCATTCAGTCCTCCAATCCTTGTCTCGTCATTAATCGTCGTTGAGCGAATGCCTTCGTCGTGAAACCGGTCGCGAACCTGCCGTCGACGCTCAGTCGAGCGGCCAGACCTCGCGGCTTGCTGCCCTTACCGCCTGTGCCGAGTCGAGCGCGAGCAGATCCTGCGCGCGCTGACGGCACAACTGGTAATCGAGACGGCGCACACGCGCCTTGATGCCCGGCACCGACACCGGATCGACCGACAGTTCGGTCACGCCGAGGCCCACCAGGACCGGCACCGCGAGCGGATCGCCGCCGAGCGCGCCGCATACGCCGACCCACTTGCCGTGCTTCGCGGCGCCGCGCACCGCGATGTCGATCAGGCGCAGTACGGCCGGATGCAGGCCGTCGGACAGCGCGGCCAGGTCGGCCTGGCAACGGTCCATCGCGAGCGTGTACTGGGTCAGGTCGTTGGTGCCGATCGACAGGAAATCCGCGTGCTGCGCGAGCTGGTCGGCCAGCAGCGCGGCCGACGGCACCTCGATCATCACGCCGACCTCGATCGGCTCGGTGCGGCCCTGCGCGCGCGCGAATTCGTCGATGCGCTTGCGCAGCCGCACGAGCTCGCCTGCGTCGGTCACCATCGGCAGCAGGATGCGCACCGCGCCGAACGGCTTCACCGCGAGCAGGCCCTGCAACTGATCGTCGAGCAGATCGGGGTGCACCTGCGCGAGACGGATGCCGCGCAGGCCGAGCGCCGGGTTCGGTTCGGGCGGCAGCGTCAGGTAGTCGACTTCCTTGTCCGCGCCGACGTCGAGCGTGCGGATGATCGCCGTGCGGCCCTGCAGCGCGTCGACGATCGACTGGTAGCTCTGCTGATGCTCGACCACCGTCGGCGCGGCCTGGCGATGGATGAACATCAGTTCGGTGCGCAGCAGGCCGACCGCGTCCGCGCCGTTGTCGACCGCGGTATTCGCGTCGTCGAGCGTCGCGATGTTCGCGGCGACCTCGATCGCGCGACCGTCGACCGTCGCGGCCGCCTCACCGGCCTGTTGCCGGTTCGCCTCGCGCACGCCGTCCAGGCGCTGGCGCTCGTGCCGCGCGCGCTCGACGTCGAGCGCGGTCGGGGCATGTTCGAGCCGGCCCGCACTCGCATCGACGACGACCTGCGTGCCGTCCGGAATCGCGTACAGTGCATCGCCGACCGCCACCAGCGCCGGGATGCCGAGCTGCCGCGCGATGATCGCCGCGTGCGACGTCGCGCCGCCGCGCGCCATCACGAGCGCGGTCACGCGTTCGCGATCGAGCGACGCCAGGTCGGACGGCGTGAATTCCTCGGCCGCGAGCACGGCCTCGTCGGGCAGCGCGCGCGCGGCGCCGTTCGTATGGCCGAGCGCGCGCAGCACGCGCTTCTCGATGTCGCGCAGGTCGGCCGCGCGTTCGGCGAGCAGCGCATCGTCGAGCTTCGACAGCGTGTCGATCTGCGTGCGGATCGTCGCGCGCCACGCGAAGCCCGCGCCCTTGCCGAGACTGATCAGGTCGCGCGCCGCGTCGACCAGCGTCGGGTCCTCCAGCAGCACGCGATGCACCGCGAAGATGCCCGCCTCGCCCACCGCACCGCGCGCCGAGGCGTTGCGCACCGTTTCGCCGAGTTCGGCGTCGACCGCCTTCAGCGCCTGGTCGAGGCGGCGGCTTTCCGCGGCCGGCGTGCCGGACGCCTGCTCGGGCGGCACGATGTCCGCATCGTCGAGACGCACCAGCGTGCCGACCGCGATGCCGGGCGCCGCGCATACGCCGGCGAGCGTGTTCGGGTCGAGCGTCGCGCCGGGTGCGTGCGCGATGGCTTGCGGCGCGGGCGACTTCAGCCGCGCCGGCTTTTCTTCCACTTCGCCGTGCGCCTCGCGCAGCAGCTCGCGCTCGACCGCATCGACGGCCTGCTGCGCGTGCGCGCCGCGCCCGACCAGTTCGACCGTCGCGCCTTCGCCGGCGCCGAGGCCGAGCAGGCCGACAACGCTCGCGATCGACGCCTTGCGGCCGTCGAACAGCACGTCGACGGTCGCATCGAACCCGCGCACGGCTTCACGCGCCCGTGCGGCCGGCCGCGCATGCAGCCCGCCCGGCTGCGCGAGCACGATCTCGCGGCGCACTTCGTTCTGCGCGGCAGCACCGGCCTGCGCCGCCTGCGCGGCGGCTTCGCCCTTGCCGCGCAGCGCGAGCAACGGCGTCTCGCCGGCGGTCGCGAAACCGCTTGCGCGCTCGACCACCTCGAACGCGTCGGAATTCGCGATCGCGATCACCGACACGAGCGAATGCGCGTGGCGCGCCACCGCGTCCTGGTCGAACTCGATCAACAGCGCGCCCGCCTCGACACGCGCGCCGGCTTCGACGTGCGCGATGAAGCCCTGCCCGTTCAGCTCGACGGTATCGATGCCGATGTGCAGCAGCACTTCCGCGCCTTGCGGTGTCGTGATCGTGACCGCATGGCCCGTGCGCGCGAGATGCGACACGACGCCCGCGCACGGCGCGACGAGCCGGCCCGCGAGCGGGTCGATGCCGATGCCGTCGCCGAACATCCCGCCGGAGAACACCGGATCGGGCACGTCGGCCAGCGCGACGATCGGCCCCGTCAATGGGCTGAGCAGAACGATCTGATCGTGGGTGGGGCTCTTCAACTGGGATTCCTCGGCGCGTCTCATCGGCTTTCTCGGCTATCAGTGCGTTTCGGTGACTTTGTTCAGGTGGCGCGGCGTGTCGGGATTGCGCCCGCGCGCGACGGCGAGATCCGCCGCCATCACGTAGAACGAAAGAATGGCGGCGATCGGGTCGAGCGCCGAATGGGCGGACTGCGCGAGCGGCAGCACGGCGCCCGATACGCCGGGCGTCGATACGCCGGGCGTGCCGGCCGGCGCCGCGAGCAGCACGGCGGCGCCGCGGGCGCGCATGTCCGCGGCGAGCTGCAGCAGGCCGGCCTGTTCGGGCCCCGGCGGCGCGAACACGAGCAGCGGATAGTCGCGGTCGATCAGCTCCATCGGGCCGTGACGGACTTCGGCGCTCGAGAATGCCTCGGCCTGGATGCCGGACGTTTCCTTCAGCTTCAGCGCGGCTTCCTGCGCGATCGCGAGGCCCAGACCACGGCCGATGACGATCATCCGCTCGACGCCCGCGAGCGCCGCGACGGCTTGCGACCAGTCGAGCCGGCCGGCCTGCGCGAGCACGTCGGGCAGCCCGCGCAACGCGGTCATCAGCGCGGCGTCGCGCTGCCAGTACGCGACGATCTGCGCGGACAGCGACAGCATCGCGATATAGCTCTTGGTCGCGGCGACCGACAGTTCGGGGCCGGCCAGCAGCGGCAACTGGTGCTCGCACGCATCGGCGAGCGGCGACGGCAGCACGTTCACGGCGGCGACGGTGCGCGCGCCGGCTTCGCGCAGCGCGGCCATCGTATTGACGAGATCGGGGCTCTTGCCCGACTGGGAGAACGCGATCGCGAGCTGGTCCTGCACCTTCAGCGGCGCCTGCTGCAGCGTCGCGACCGACATCGGCAGCGACGCGACCGGCACGCCGAGGCGGCTCATCGTCAGGCTCGCGAAATAGCTGGCGGCGTGATCCGAGCTGCCGCGCGCGACCGTCAGCGCGACGGCCGGCGGGTGATCGAGCAATTGGCCGGCGAGCGCTTCGACGCGCGCGGTGTCGGCGATCTGCGCGGCGACGACCTGGGCGGACTCGCGCGCTTCCTTAAGCATATTCGACAATCGATTCTCCTTCGACGTAGGTCGCGGTGAGGTTCAGGTCGCGATCGAACACCGCGAGGTCGGCCCATGCGCCGCGCTCGAGGCGGCCGCGATCGGTCACGCCGAGGTAGTCGGCCGCGTAGCGCGACATCCGGTTCGACACGTCGGCGATCGGCAGGCCGAGCGACACGAGGTTGCGCAGCGCCTGGTCCATCGTCAGCGTGCTGCCGGCGAGCGTGCCGTCTGCGAGCCGCACGCCGCCGAGGCACTTCGTCACGTGCTGGCTGCCAAGCCGGTATTCGCCGTCGGGCATGCCGGTGGCGGACGTGCTGTCGGTCACGACGTACAGGCGCGGAATCGCGCGCAGCGCAGCACGAATCGCGCCCGGGTGGACGTGCAGCAGATCGGGGATGATTTCCGCGTATTCGGCATGCGCGAGCGCCGCGCCGACGAGGCCCGGGTTGCGGTGATGCAGCGGCGACATCGCGTTGAACAGGTGCGTGAAACCGCATGCGCCGTGCTTGAGCGCGGCGACCGCGTCGTCGTAGGTTGCGAGCGAGTGGCCAAGCTGCACGCGCACGCCGCGCGCGGCCATCTCGCCGATGATCTCGATGTGGCCCGCGATTTCCGGCGCGAGCGTGACGACGCGGATCGGCGCGATCGACAGGTACTTCAGCACCTCGTCGAGCACGGCCGACACGGCCGCGTCGGGCTGCGCGCCGAGCTTGCCGGGGTTGATGTACGGCCCTTCGAGATGCACGCCGAGCACGCGGGCGCCGCCCGGCGTGCGGGCCCGCGCGGCGGTGCCGAGATTCGCGACGACTTCCATCAGTTCGTCGCGCGGCGCGGTCATCGTCGTCGCGAGCAGGCTCGTCGTGCCGAATTGCGCATGCGTGCGGACGATCGTTTCGATCGCGTCGCCGCCTTCCATCACGTCGGCGCCGCCGCCGCCATGCACGTGCAGGTCGATGAAGCCGGGCAGGATGTACGGCGCGTCGTTCTTCGCGGGATCGACGGGCGCGCCGTCGAGCGTGGTGATGCGGCCGTTCTCGCTATCGAGCGAACCGTGAATCCAGCCGTCGGGGGTGAGGATGTTTCCAGTCAGCATGACGTTCTCTTGATGATCTGGTGACGCGGGCATCCGCGTCGTGATTTGCAAATCCGTTGCATGTGCTGCGCGGGCAGTCTCGCGCGTCAGCGTTTCAGTTCGGCGACGAAGTCGTAATAGTCGTCGCGGCAATACGTTTCGCTCATTTCGATCGCGCGCTGGTCGACGCCGTAGCCGATCCGCGTGATCACCAGCAGCGCCGAGCCCGGCTTCACCGCCATCCATTTCGCGATCGCGTGCGTCGCGTTCGCCGCGCGAAAGTGCTGCAGCGCGCGCACGACGGTCATGCCGCGCGCCTCCAGGTATTCGTACAGCGATGCACCGAGCACCTGCGGATCGGGCACCACCGCCGCGGGCAGCGTCGAATGCTCGACCGCCATCACGATGCCGTCCGCGCGGCGCAGCCGTTCGAGCCGCGCCACCGTCGCGCCGGGCGCGAGGCCGAGATGCGTGAGCTCGTCGCGGCTCGCGGTGCGCAGCGTGCGCGACAGCCACACCGAATCGGGCACGAAGCCGCGCTGGCGCATCTTCGCGGTGAAGCCGACGAGGCGCGACAGCGGATCGGCAACGCGCGGCGTGATGAAGCTGCCCGCACCGCGCGCCCGCTTGATCAGGCCCTGCTCGACCAGCAGCGCGAGGGCGCGACGCGCGGTGATCCGCGACACGCCGACCGACACCGACAGCAGCCGCTCCGACGGCAGCGCCTCGCCGGCCTGCCACGCGCCCGCGTGGATCGCGCTCGCCAGATTGCGGGCGAGCTGCAGATAGAGCGGCGTATCGTCGAGGGGATCGGGCGCCAGTTCGGCCCAGCCGGTTTCCATGTGCCTCCGCGTGTCGGACGACGATCTCCGACCGTCGAAAGTGAACGCATTATATAACCACAATAATACCAGTCAACGAACTGGTATTAGCGCCGCGGAAATCGCCGAAAGCCTTGCGCGGCAAGCGTTTTAGTACTGGCAAAGCCTTTGTTTACAACGCAGTGCGGGATAGGGATTTACCCGAAGTGGTATGCAAGGGGACAGTTCCAGTGCGTGGACCGGCCGGGTTTCCGGCACGAATATGAGACCAGAATAGAACCAATTTGGCTGACTGGTATGCATCGACGACAGCGCGCCGGTGCGACGCGCGGATCAGTGGAATTCCCGGCTCGACGTGCGCAGGCCACCGAGCAGCGGCGTCAGATCCTCGAAATGCTGCGCGACGAGGTGCCGCACGTCGCTCACGACCTGCCACACGCCGGACGCCGCGAGCAGCCGCGAATCGAGTGTTTCGCGGCGCTGCCGCGCGAGCAGCTCGGGCCGGACGATCACGTTCACGCAGCCCGTTTCGTCCTCGAGCGTCATGAACATCACGCCCTTCGCGGTGCCCGGCATCTGCCGGGCGATCACGAGCCCGCATGCGCGTGCGAGCCGGCCGTCGGGACGGTCGCGCAACTCGGCCGACGACGACAGCCGCTGCGCGCGCAAGGCCGGACGCAGCAACGCGACCGGATGGCGGTTCAGCGTGAGGCCGGTGGTGTGATAGTCGGCGAGGATGTCGTCGGCTTCCGACGGCGCGCCGAGCGCAGGTTGCTCCACCTCGTCGATCGGCGCGGCGGCGAGCAGGTCGCGCTCCGGCGCCGCGGCGACGGCCTGCCACAACGCATCGCGACGATGGCCGGCGAGCGTCGCGAGCGCATTCGCGGCGGCGAGCGCTTCGAGATCGCGACGTTCGAGTTGCGCGCGGCGCGCGAGGGTGTCGACGTTGTCGAACGGGCCGGCGGCGCGTGCGGCTTCGATGCGCCGCGCGGCGGCTTCGCTCAGGCCGCGCACGAGCGACAGGCCGAGCCGCACGGCCGGCTGACCGTGCGGCGGCGGCTGGTCGGGCAACGCCTCGAGCGCGGCTTCCCAGGTGCTTTGCGTCACGTCGATCGGCAGCACCTTCACGCGGTGACGCTTCGCGTCCTGCACGAGTTGCGACGGCGGGTAGAACCCCATCGGCTGGCTGTTCAGCAGCGCGGCGAGAAAGATCGCGGGTTCGTGGCATTTAAGCCAGCTGCTCGCGTACGCGAGTTTCGCGAAGCTCGCGGCGTGGCTTTCGGGGAACCCGTATTCGCCGAAGCCCTTGATCTGCTCGAAGATCTGCTCGGCGAATTCGCGCGTGTAGTTGCGTTCGAGCATCCCGCTGATGATCTTGTCCTGATATTTCTCGAGATTGCCCTTGCGCTTCCACGCGGCCATCGCACGACGCAAGTCATCCGCTTCGCCAGGTGTAAAACCCGCGGCGACGATCGCAATCTGCATCACCTGTTCCTGGAAGATCGGCACACCCAGCGTACGAACGAGCACTTCCTTGAGCGCGTCGCTCGGATACGTGACCTCGCCCTCCTCTTCACCGGCCACGATCCTGCGCCGCTGCAAATACGGATGCACGGCGCCGCCTTGAATCGGACCGGGCCGCACGATCGATACCTGAACGACGAGATCGTAGTAGTTGCGCGGCTTCAGCCGCGGCAGCATCGACATCTGCGCGCGCGATTCGATCTGGAACACGCCGACGGTATCGGCACGGCAGATCATGTCGTAGGTTGCCTTGTCATCCTGCGGAATGTGTTTCAGCGTGAATGGCTTGCCGTCCTTCGCTGGCCCGCGCCACGCGGTGCGCAGGTCGAACGCGCGATGCAGCGCCGACAGCATGCCGAGCGCGAGTACGTCGACCTTCATCAGCCCGAGCGCTTCGAGATCGTCCTTGTCCCACTGGATCACGCGCCGCCCGTCCATCGCCGCGTTCTCGACCGGCACGAGCCGCGTGAGCTTGCCGCGGCTGATCACGAAGCCGCCCGAATGCTGCGACAGGTGGCGCGGGAAGTTGAGCAAGCGCCCGGCCAGTTCGGCCCATGTGCGAATCAGCGGCGTTTCGGGATCGAGCCCGGTCGACGCGAATTGCCGCAGCAGATCGCGACTGCCGTCGAACCAGCGATGCCCCTTTGCGACGCGATCGACCAGCATCGGATCGACGCCGAGCGCCTTGCCGGTTTCGCGCAGCACGCCGCGCGGACGATACGTCGAAACGGCAGCCGCGAGCGCGGCGCGATCCTTGCCGTATTTTGCGTAGATGTGCTGGATCACTTCTTCGCGGCGCTGATGCTCGAAGTCGACGTCGATATCCGGCGGCTCGCCGCGTTCCTCGCTGATGAAACGCTCGAACAGCATCGTGCTTTGCTCGGGATTCACTTCGGTGATGCCGAGGCAATAACAGACGACCGAGTTCGCGGCCGAGCCACGGCCCTGGCACAGGATGTTCTGGCTGCGCGCGTATTTGACGATGTCGTAGACGGTCAGGAAGAACGGCTCGTAGCTCAGCCGGGCGATCAGGTCGAGTTCATGACGGATCTGCTTGTCGACCTTCTCCGGAATGCCCTGCGGATAACGCACCGCCGCTCCGGCGAAGGTTTCCTGTTCCAGATAGCGCGTCGGCGTCAGTCCCGCCGGCACGATCTCGTCGGGATACTCGTAACGCAGCGAGTCGAGTTCGAAATCGCATGCATCGAACATCGCGCACGTCTCCGCGATCTCGGCCGACGAAAACAACTTCGCGATCCGCCCGCGCGAACGCAGATGCTGCTCCGCATTCGGCGCGAGCGCGTACCCGCATTCGGACACCGGCATCCCGACGCGAATCGCCGTCATCACGTCCTGCAGCGGCTTGCACGAGCGCACGTGCATCGTCACGTCGCCCAGCGCGACGAGTCGCACGCCGCGCCGTTTGCCGGCCTCGCGAATCTCGTCGCGCTGCGCGCCGTCCAGCGCGCGCTGCAACTGCACGAGCCCGAGCCGCGCCCGCTCGCCGAACATCGCGCGAAACCACGCGACCTGCGCATCGAGCACGTCCGCCCGCACCGGGTACGTCGGCACGAGAATCGCGAAGCAGTCGGGCATGCCGCGCAAGTGGGCAAACTCCGCCGGCGGCGCCGACAGCATCCGCGACGTCAGCTGGTAAGTGCCCTTCGGCGATGCCATCCGCCGCCACGAAATCAACTCGGAAAGATTGCCGTACCCTTCGCGGTTCTGCGCGAGCAGCACGAGCCCGAACGCACCGGGGCCCGGGTCGTGGCCGGGCGCGACGTCATCCGGCGTGACGTCGAAATACGAACCGATGACGAGCGGCAATCCGTTCGCCTTCGCCGCGACATGCATGCGCGGCGCGCCGGCGAGCGAGCATTCGTCGGTGATCGCGATCCCGCGATAGCCGAGTTCCACCGCACGCTCGACCAGTTCGTCCGCATGCGACGCGCCATGCAGGAATGAAAAGTTCGAACGGCAGAACAACTCCGCGTAATCGGGCAGCCCGCTGAAATCCGCCATCATCTTCGTTCACCCGAACAGGCCGTGCAGGAACCAGTGCGGTTCGGACTCGCTCCCCGCCCGTTCCCTGAACACCCAATAGCACGCACCGGCTTCGTCCTGCGCGACGTGGTAATCGCGTGCCGCGAGCTGACCATCGAACCACCCGGCCTCGATCCGCTCCGCCGACGACATCATCCTCAGCGGCGTATGGAATACCGGCCGCTCGCCACGCATCAGCAACGGCAACGGTTCGGCCAGCAACCACGCGGGGCGCGGCGGCACGGCCGGCGGCCCGCCGGCCGGCTTGCCCGCCTGCGCATCGAGCGGCAGCCAGCGGTTCGCGGCTTCGGGCCGATGATCGGCGACGGGTGCCGCGCGCAGCACGTTGTCCGCGCCGAGCCGCGCGACCAGCAACTCGAGCAACCGCTCGCGGGTTTCCCGCGTACCGCCCGGCTCGGGAAAAAGATCGTCGGCCGGCGGCGCGACCGATTCGACGCGCGTGGCCTTCAGACGCACCGCGATCACCGCAGCCGGCAGCTCGACGCGCGCGAGCCGCTCGCCGAGCAGCCGCATGAAATGCCCCTCGTCGCGCACGGGGGCGGCGAACGCGAGCGCGAGCGGGGTCGGCGGCACGGCCTGGCGGCCGCGTTCGTGCTCGAGATCGAACGTCATCGCGGCGAGCGACAGGTGCCGCGCGGCCAGCCAGCCGCACAGCTGCACGACGAGCCGCCGCGCGGCGAACAGCACGGCTTCCGCGTATTCGACGCGCTCCGGCAACTCGAGCCGCACGTCGAACACGGGCGGCACCGCCATCCACGCCAGCGGCTCGACCGCTTCGCCGTACGCACGATCGAGCGCGGCCAGCAACGCGGGACCGCAGCGTCGCTGCAGCCCTGCGCGCGGCAGGCGGCGCAGATCGGCGAGCGTGCGGCAGCCGAGGCCGTCGAACCAGCCCGCATACGGACGCGCATCGGGCAGCAGCACGCATGGCAGCCGGTCGAGCGTGCGGACGAGCGAGGCCTGGCGTGCGACGCGGCGCCGGCTGCGTGCGCGGGCCGACGTGCGCGCGAGCAGCCATGCGCCGCGCCCGGTCGGCGCGGCGGACAGGCGCGCCGCGTAGCCGAGCGTCGCGAGCGTCGCGCGCACCTGGCGGCACAGCGACGGCAGGCCGCCGAACAGGCGCAGGCTCGGGCCGACGTCGACGATCAGCGTGGCTTCGTCGTCGAGCGCGACGCACGGCGAGAAACGCAGCAGCGCGAGCGCGA
Organism: Burkholderia sp. 9777_1386; assembly: GCF_015712265.1. Lineage (NCBI taxonomy): Bacteria > Pseudomonadati > Pseudomonadota > Betaproteobacteria > Burkholderiales > Burkholderiaceae > Burkholderia > Burkholderia sp. 9777_1386. The sequence continues at coordinate 62,401 of NZ_JACCQB010000027.1, forward strand.
CCGCGCGCAGCGCATCGGCTTCGCGCGCGGGATCGCGTTCGACGAGTTGCGTATCGGGCGCGAGCGTGAGCACGCCGCCGCGCTTCATGCCCGCGCGCACGCCCTGCCGGCGCGCGGCCGCGTCGGCGATCAGCACGACGCCCTGCTCGAGCACCGCGCAACCGGCCTCGCCGGCCGCCGCGTCAGACGGCGGCGGGGCGCACACGTCGAGCGGCAGGCGCGGCAGATGGATGCCGAGCAAGACGCGCATAGCGGCTCTCCACGATGGGCGACGGCAAATCGAGCACGAGCGGCTCGCTGCGCGCGGGCCCGCGACGCTTGACGATGTCGAGCGACACGCCACCCGGCACCGGATACAGCGCGACGCGCAGCACGGCCGGCGACGGCTGCCGCGTGGCCGACAGCGGACGCAGCATCACGAACAGCGTGTCGCCCGTGCGCGCGGCCGCGAGATGCAGGCGCCGCAGCGCATCGGGCCGCGCGTCCTGCCAGAGCAGCAGCGCGCCGCAACAGCCGGTCTTGAGCGCCTGCTCGGCGGCCCACAACGCATCGGTACGGCTACCGGCGCGCAGCCACAGCAGCGTGTCGGCCGGCACGCCGAGACTGGCGAGCGCGGTGGCATGCGGCGACTGCGGCGGCGCGACGAGCGCGAGCGGCCGCCGCACGCTGACGGTGCGGGCAAGCGCCGGCGCAAGCAGCCGCATCTCGCCGCAGCCCGGCTGCGCGGCCAGCAGTTCGACGAGGCCGCCGACCGGCCAGCCGCCGCCCGGCAGCTCGGCCGACAGCGGCGCGAAGCCCGTGTCGATCGTGCGCGGGCCGCCGCGCGCGAGCTGCGAGCCGCGCCAAAGGGACGGATGAAGGGATTCGGGAGTAATGGAGGATGCGAGCATGACGCCACCCACAACTGTATGGATATACAGTATATGGCAATGCGCGCGCGTCGCACAGCACCGGTGCAAAACCGGTTTTCGTCGGAAGAAACCAGGGAGAAGCCGGCGCGCCCGTCATGTCACGGTGCGCCGGCCCGTCAGCCGTCGGTCAGCAGCCCGTCAGCCGAGCAGCAACGCGTCGTCGTCGAGCTGCTCGTGCCGCACCTTCTCGAACATCTGCAGCAGATCCGGCACGTCCAGCCCCTTGCGCGCGTCGCCCGACACGTCGAGCACGACCTGCCCCTGGTGCAGCATCACCGTGCGGTCGCCGTAGTCGAGCGCCTGCCGCATGCTGTGCGTGACCATCATCGTCGTCAGCTTGCTCTCGGCGACGATGCGCGCGGTCAGCTCCAGCACGAACGCGGCCGTCTTCGGATCGAGCGCGGCCGTGTGCTCGTCGAGCAGCAGGATCCGCGACGGCCGCAGCGACGCCATCAGCAGGCTCACGGCCTGCCGCTGGCCGCCCGACAGCAGCCCGATCCGGTCGGTCAGCCGGTTTTCCAGCCCGAGGTTCAGCAGCCGCAGCTTGTCGCGGAACAGCTCGCGCGACGGCCGGTCGAGCGCCGCCCGGAAGCCGCGCCGCGCGCCGCGCGCCATCGCGAGCGCCATGTTCTCCTCGATCGTCAGCGCCTCGCAGGTGCCGGCCATCGGATCCTGAAACACGCGCGCGACGAGGTGCGCGCGGTCCCACGCGGCCTTGCGCGTCACATCCGTGCCGTCGATCGCGATGCGTCCCGCATCGACGCGCTGGTCGCCGCTGACCGCATTGAGGAAGGTCGACTTGCCGGCGCCGTTCGAGCCGATCACCGCGACGAACTGGCCGTCGGGAATCTCGAGCGACAGCCCGCGCAGCGCGCGCGTCTCGATCGGCGTGCCGGGATTGAACGTGAGTTTGAGATCGTGTGCGGACAGCATGTCATGCCCCTCCGTTCTTGCGCGCGAACAGCTTCTTGCGCGTCGCCGGCAGCACCAGCGCGATCGTGACGAGCGCGGCCGTCACGAGGTTCAGGTCCTGCGCCTTCAGGCCGATGAATTCGCTGTTCAGCGCGAGCGCGATGAAGAAGCGGTAGACGATCGCGCCGAGCACGACGGCAAGCGTCGTCAGCACCAGCCGGCGCGCCGGCAGCAGCGTCTCGCCGATGATCACGGCGGCCAGCCCGATCACGATCGTGCCGATCCCCATCGAGATGTCCGAGCCGCCCTGCGTCTGCGCGAACAGGGCGCCCGCGAGCGCGACGAGCGCGTTCGACAGCGCCATCCCGGCAAGCGTCGCCCGGCCGGTCGCGATGCCCTGCGCGCGCGCCATCCGCGGGTTCGCGCCGGTCGCGCGCATCGCGAGGCCGAGCTGCGACGAGAAGAACCAGTCGAGGCCGAGCTTCGCGATCACGACGACGATCGCGAGCAGCGCCGGGCGCAGCACGTAATCGGGCATCCAGTCGGGCTGCAGCACGGTGAAGAGCGTCGGCTCGGTGATCAGCGGCACGTTCGGCCGGCCCATGATCCGCAGGTTCACCGAGTAGAGCGCGATCATCATCAGGATACTGGCGAGCAGATCCATGATCTTCAGGCGCACGTTCAGCCAGCCGGTGACGAAGCCGGCCAGCGCGCCCGCGACGATCGCGAGCAGCGTCGCGGAAAACGGGTCATGGCCGGCCGAGATCAGCGTCGCGGCGACGGCGCCGCCGAGCGGAAAGCTGCCGTCGACGGTGAGGTCGGGGAAGTTGAGGATGCGAAACGAGATCAGCACCCCGAGGGCGACGAGGCTGAAGATCAGGCCGATCTCCAGTGCGCCCAGAAACGAGAACAGAGACATGATGGGGAAATCCTGTTGCTTCCCGGCCGGACGTGTACGGCCGGGCGAAGCGAACGGGCGGCCCCGGGTGGGAGCCGCCCGTCCGGCGATGTCGTCGAGGCCCGGATCGGGCCTGCAAGCGCGGCGGTCGGGCCGCGGCTTACTTGATGACCGTCTTCGCTTCCTTCACGAGATCCGGCGACAGCGTGACGCCCTGCTTCGCGGCCGCGCCCGTATTCACGAACAGTTCGAGGTTGCTGCTCGTCTCCGACGCGATCGCGCCCGGCTTCTCGCCCTTCAGGATGCGCGCGACGACCCTGCCCGTCTGGCGGCCGAGGTCGCCGTAGTTGATGCCGAGCGCCGCGATGCCGCCGCGCTTCACGCTGTCGGTGTCGCCCGCGACGAGCGGAATCTTCGCTTCGTTCGCGACCTTCACCAGCGCTTCGTACGCGGACACGACGTTGTTGTCGGTGTTCGTGTAGATCACGTCGACCTTGCCGATCAGGCTCTTCGCGGCCGGGCCGATGTCGACGGTGCGCGGCGCGGCCGCTTCCTTCAGCGTCATCCCCTGCTTCGCGAGGATCTCCTTGAGCTCCTTCACGACGACGACCGAATTCGCCTCGCCCGGGTTGTAGACCATGCCGACCGTCTTCGCATTCGGCACGACGCGCTTGATCAGCGCGACCTGGCGATCGAGCGGCAGCTTGTCGGACACGCCCGTCACGTTGGTGCCCGACGGGCCCCAGCCCTTCACGAGCTGCGCGGCGACCGGGTCGGTGACGCCCGAGTAGACGACCGGCACGCTCTTCGTCGCGGCGACGACCGACTGCGCGGCCGGCGTTGCGATCGCGACGATCACGTCGGGCTTGTCGCCGACGAACTTGCGCGCGATCTGCGCGGCCGTGCCGGTGTTGCCCTGCGCGCTCTGGTATTCCCACTTGAGCTTGTCGTCGCCGTAACCTTCCGCCTTCAGTTCGGCGCGCACGCCGTCGCGGATCGCATCGAGCGCCGGATGGTCGACGATCGACAGCACCTTGACGGTCTGTGCATGCGCGGCGCCTGCCAGCGCGAGTGCGGCGACGCCGGCCGTGATCGAACGGATCGCGAAAGTCTTGAATCGCTTCATGGGTGAGTCTCCCCCGTATTGTGTCGGTTCTGGATGATGGATTCCCGCCGCCGTCGGGCGGGCGCCGCCCGTGCGTCCGAGACGCGGGCGATCGGCCCGCGCACGCTCCGGGAAAGCGTGCAGCGGCGAACGCACGAGGATACCATTTCCGCAGACCACCGCCTGACTCCGTGCTTTCGCGCGGCGCGCCGGACACAACCTCGCCGAGGCCCCGAGAAAGCGCGCCAAGCCTTGCCGGTGGCGGCGCCGATCCGCGTCGGCCAATGCGTCGGCCGCGCATGCGGCTTTACGCTATGCTGTCGGCCGACCCAATCCACTCCACCGGAGGGCAGATGAAACGGGGTATCCGAGCCGCCGCATTCGCAGCATTCACCGCCGTCGCGCTGACACTCCCGGGCGCGGCGTTCGCGCTGACCGACGGCAACGCGCAATACGACGACTGCATGCTCAACGCGCTGCGCGAAAGCCGCAACGGCGCGGCGGCCCAGTTGATCCAGCGCTCGTGCGACGCGCTGTACCGCAACAACGCGATGCTGCTGCCGCGCGAACGGCGCTTTCACGAGTGCGTCGTGCAGTCGCTACCCGGCGTGCGCGACAACTACGCGATCCAGCAGATCATGTCGATCTGCTCGCGGCGCGGGGAGATGTAGGCATAGGCGCGCGTGCCGCGCCAATGAAAAAAGGGCCTGCGCGATGCAGGCCCTTTTCGTTCAGCGGTCCGACCGGTGAGCGGCGTTCAGAACGACGCGACCATCGAGCCCTTGAACTGCTTCTTGATGAATTCCTTCACTTCCGGCGACTGGTACGCCTTGACCAGCTTCTTCACCCACGGCTGATCCTTGTCCTTCGCGCGCACGGCGATCAGGTTCGCGTACGGGCTCGTCAGCGATTCGAGCGCGATCGCGTCCTTGGTCGGCTGCAGGTTCGCGGCCAGCGCGTAGTTCGTGTTGATCACGGCCGCGTCGACGTCCGACAGCACGCGCGGCAATTGCGCGGCGTCGAGTTCGGAGATCTTCAGCTTCTTCGGGTTCTCGGCGATGTCGAGCACCGTCGCGTTGTTGCCGCCCGTGCCGGCGCCGGCCTTCAGCTTGATCACGCCTTGCGTCTGCAGCAGCAGCAGCGCGCGGTTCTCGTTCGACGGATCGTTCGGCACCGCGAGCTTCGCGCCCTGCGGCAGATCCTTCAGCGACTTGAACTTCTTCGAGTACACGCCGATCGGCGAGATGTAGGTCAGGCCCGCGCTGACGATCTTGTAGCCGCGCTGCTTCACCTGGCTGTCGAGGTAGGGCTGGTGCTGGAAGCTGTTCGCGTCGAGGTCGCCCGAATCGAGCGCCGCGTTCGGCTGCACGTAGTCGTTGAACTCGATGACCTTCACGTTCAGGCCTTCCTTCTCTTTCGCGACCTTCTGCACGACTTGCCACACTTCCGAATCCGGGCCGGCGACCGTGCCGACCTTGATCACCTTGTCTTCGGCGTGCGCGCCTGCCGACAGCGTCAGCGCGGCGCCGGTGGCCAGCACGGAAAATACCTTCAGGAGACTGCGACGCTTCATCTGTTTCTCGCTTTCTTGCTTACTGGAAATGGGGCGCGATACGGGTATGCCCGGACTCGCAGGAAGGGCCAAATGGTGTCACAGGATCGGCGGGAAGTGAAATACATCCCGCTCATATGGGTATGCACCAGCGCAGTGCCGGCGGCCGCTGCATAGCTCGGCCGTTAGTTGCATTTTTCCTCGACGCATCGGCCCATCGGCCCATCGGCCCATCGGCCCATCGGCCCATCGGCCCATTGGCCAATCGGCCGATACGCGTCACGCCGCGACCGTCTCGTCGGCCGCCTTCGTGCCGAAAGCCGGCTCGGCTGTCCGCGCACCGGTCCCGCGCGGCGACGGGCCGCCGGTATTGGCGACCCGGAACGCGCCGACCGCGTCGCGCAGCCGCGCGGCCTGTTCCTGCAGCGACGCAGCGGCCGCGGCCGCTTCCTCGACCAGCGCCGCATTCTGCTGCGTCACCTGGTCCATCTGCGTGACCGCGCGGCCGACCTGCGTGATGCCGCTCGCCTGCTCCTCGGACGCCGCCGCGATCTCGCCCATGATGTCGGTCACGCGTGCGACCGCCTGCAGGATCTCGCCCATCGTCGTGCCGGCCTGACCGACCAGCGTCGAGCCGTTGCGCACGCGCTCGACCGAATCGACGATCAGCGCGCGGATCTCCTTCGCGGCCGTCGCGCTGCGCTGCGCGAGCGAGCGCACCTCGCCCGCGACCACCGCGAAGCCGCGGCCCTGCTCGCCCGCGCGCGCGGCTTCGACCGCCGCGTTCAGCGCGAGGATGTTGGTCTGGAACGCGATGCCCTCGATCACGCCGATGATGTCGGCGATCTTGCGCGAGCTGTCGTCGATCTCGCCCATCGTGCCGATCACGCGGTTCACGACGTCGCTGCCCGCACGCGCGATGTCCGACGCATTGTTCGCGAGCCCGCTCGCCTGCCGCGCGTTGTCCGCGTTCTGCTTCACCGTCGCGGTCAGCTGCTCCATGCTCGCGGCGGTTTCCTCGAGCGACGCGGCCTGCTCCTCGGTGCGCTGCGACAGGTCGTCGTTGCCGGCCGAAATCTGGCGGCTCGCCGACGCGATCGATTCGGCCGACTGGCGAATCCCGCCGATCGTCGCCTGCAACCGTGCCTGCATGTCGTGCATCGCGGCCATCATGCTGGTGCGATCGCCCGCGCGCACCGGCACCGGCTGCGTGAGGTCGCCCTGCGCGATGCGCGTCGCGAGCGCGGCCGCTTCGTCCGGCTCGCCGCCGAGGCTGCCGCGCACGTTGCGGATGATCACCAGCATCGCCGCGCTGATCACGAAGCCGATCACGAACACCATGGCCAGATGGCCGAACAGCGTCCGGTAGTACACGGTGTCGATGTCCTTCAGGAACACGCCGCTCGAGATGTTCCAGTCCCACGGCGCGAACCGCGTGACGTAGCTGATCTTCGGCACGGCCGTCTCGCTGTGCGGCAGCCGCCCGCGATATTCGGCGAAGCCGCTGCCGGTCGCCTTCGCCGCGTTCAGGATCGTCACGAACAGCGGCTTGCCGTCCGGATCGAGATAGTCGCCGACCTGCGTGTTGACGAGTTTCGGCAGCGTCGGATGCATCAGCACGACCGGCTTCGAATCCATCACGAACACGTAGCCCGAATCGCCGTAACGCATCGCGGCGAGGCTCGCGAGCGCGTCGCGCTTCGCGTCGGCCTCGGGCAGCGTGCCGCTCTGCGCGAGCGCGTGATAGGCCTTCACGATGCCCGCCGCCGAGTCGACGAGATTCGCGATGCCGGCCTTGCGTTCGGCGAGCATCGTCGCGCGCGTCTCGTAGGCGCTCCATGCGCCGACGCCCAGAAGACCGATCCATACCAGCGCAAGCGCGAGCCACAGCTTGCGGTTCAAACTCATTCTGCTCATCTGCGTGCCTCTGTCGATGTCGATGCATCCGACGCGCGAACGGCCGGCCGCGCGCAAACGGTTGCTCTTTTATTTACGGCAACGAGGCTTACATCTTGAATACGCGTCGCCGCGGCGAACCGGCAATCGACAGGCCCCCACGCGGCGCGCCGGCGCGACAGCCCGCATCCGCTGTGCTAAAAAGACCGGCTGGCCGGCGCGCGAAGCGCCGGCATCATTCCAGGGGCATCCATGTACGTCATCGACATCCACTACACCGCGTCGCTCGAGCGCATCGACGACGCGCTCGAGCGCCATCGCGCGTACCTGCAGCCGCAGTTCGACAAGGGCATCTTCATCGCGGCGGGGCCGAAGGTGCCGCGCGCAGGCGGCATGATCCTCGCGGCCCGCATCGATCGCGACGCACTCGACGCGATCCTCGAGACCGACCCGTTCGTCACCGAGGGGCTCGCCACGTATCGCGTGACGGAATTCCGGATCACCCGCGCCGCGTCGGGCTTCAACGTGCCGGCGCTGCCGTAACGCGGCTTCGGCGCAATACGTGCGCATGCCGACGCGCCGCCCGGCGGGCAGCGCATGCGCGCAAAGATGAGAGCGGGGAAACGTGACGGCGCGAACACGGCCGTCACGCGAAACGCCGGGCGGGCGCCCGGCGGCGGCCGGTCAGTCGACCAGCAGCTTCAGGTCGTGGACCCACGGGGCCGGGCCCTGGCCGTCGCGCACGAACAGGCGCAGCTTGCCGTCGCGGTCGAACACGTAGCTCGCGGCCGTGTGATCCATCGTGTAGCTGCCGGGCGTCTTGCCGGGCACCTTCGCGTAGTACACGCGGAAATCCTTCGTGACCTTCTTGAGCTGCGCTTCGTCGGCCGGCCGCAGGCCGATGAACGACGGATCGAACGCGGGCACGTACTGGCCGAGCAGCGCCGGCGTGTCGCGCTCCGGATCGACGGTGACGAACAGCACCTGCACGCGATTCGCGGCATCCGGCCCGAGCTGCTTCAGCGCTTCGGACAATTCCGCCATCGTGGTCGGGCACACGTCCGGGCAATGCGTATAGCCGAAGAACATCACGACGGCCTTGCCCTTGAAGTCGGCGAGCGTGCGGACCTTGCCGCTCGTATCGGGCAGCGCGAAGTCGCTGCCGAACTGCGTGTTGCCGGTGATGTCGAGATTCTGGAATTTCGGCGCGTTGTCGCATCCGGCGAGCAGCAGCGCTGCCGTGAATGCGCACGCGAGCATCCAGCCTTGGCGCGCGCGGCGCCCGAACCGTGATGGGAGCATTGCGTTCAAACCGTGCGGTTACACGCCGAGCAGCGGGCGTGCGTAGTGATCGACGAGCAGCGCGGCAAACAGCAGCGACAGATAGACGATCGAGTAGCGGAAGGCCTTGCGGGCGAGTTCGTCCGAATAGTCGCGATGGATCTTCCACGCATACGCGAGGAACACCGCGCCGAGCAGTACCGCGCTCGTCAGGTAGACGGCCCCGCTCATCCCGGAAATGAAGGGCATCAGCGTGACCGCGAACAGGATCACCGTGTACAGCAGGATGTGCAGCCGCGTGAACTTCTCGCCGTGCGTGACGGGCAGCATCGGCAGCCCCGCGTTCTCGTAATCCTTGCGGCGATAGAGCGCGAGCACCCAGAAATGCGGCGGCGTCCACACGAAGATGATCAGCACGAGGATCCACGCGTCGCCCGGCACCGCGCCGGTGACGGCGGCCCAGCCGAGCGCCGGCGGCATCGCGCCCGACGCGCCGCCGATCACGATGTTCTGCGGCGTCATCGGCTTGAGCAGCAGCGTGTAGATCACCGCGTAGCCGACGAACGTCGCGATCGTCAGCCACATCGTCAACGGATTCGTGAACGTATAGAGCGTCCATGCGCCGACGCTGCCGAGCACGGCCGAGAACAGCAGGATCTGCGGCGTCGTGATCTCGCCGCGCGCGGACGGGCGCCATGCGGTGCGGCGCATCATCGCGTCGATCTTCTGTTCGACGAGGCAGTTGATCGCGAACGCGGCGCCGGCCAGCAGCCAGATGCCGACGGTGCCGCCGATCAGCACATGCCACGGCACCATGCCCGGCGTCGCGAGGAACATGCCGATCACCGCGCAGAACACCGCGAGCTGCGTGACACGCGGCTTCGTCAGCGCCATGTACTGGGAAAAGCGGCTACCGGGCGATTGGGAGAGGGTGCTTTGCATGGGGGCGGTCACGCCGGGGCGGCGTCGCGCGCAGGCTGCGCGACACGGCCGGGGCGGCTTGAAAGGATGCGAAAGTTTAACATGACGACGAGCAGCAGCAGGATCGCGGCCCCGCCGTTGTGCGCGACGGCGACGGGCAGCGGCCACTGCAGCACGATGTTGGTCAGGCCCGTCACGAACTGCAGCAGGACGACCAGCAGCACGCCGTTCGCGGGCCGCCGCAGCGATTCGAAGCGGCGCATCTTCAGCGCGAACGCGACCAGGTACGCGACCACGACGAACGCGAACGTGCGGTGCGTCCAGTGGATCGCGACCAGCGCGTCCTGCGTGATCGCGTCGCCGTCCTTCGTCATCCCGAGCGCGCGCCACAGGTGGAAGCCATGCTGGAAGTCCATCGGCGGAATCCACTGGCCGTTGCAGGTCGGGAAGTCGGTGCACGCAAGTACCGCGTAGTTCGTGCTCACCCAGCCGCCGAGCGCGATCTGCACGACCAGCAGCACGAGCGCCGCGAGCGCGGCCGCACGGTAACGCCCGGCCTCGGGGTCATACGACGGCAGCGGCGTCTGGCGCGCCGCGAGCCAACCCAGCGTGCCGAGCAGCGTGAGGCCGAGCAGCAAGTGGATCGTGACGATCACCGGTTGCAGCTTCATCGTGACCGTCCATGCGCCGAACGCGCCCTGCACGAGAATCAGCAGCAGCAGGCTCGTCGGCCACCACGGCGACACGTGCAGCGGGCGGCGGCGCAGCCGCGCGGCCCATGCGATCGCGGTCTGCGCGATGATCAGCACGCCGATCGCCATCGCGAAATAGCGGTGGATCATCTCGATCCACGCCTTCGTCATGCTGACCGGCCCGGTCGGCATCGCCTGGTGCGCGGCCGTGATCGCCGCGTGCGCGATGAACGGCGACGACGTGCCGTAGCAGCCTGGCCAGTCGGGACAGCCGAGCCCCGAATCGGTCAGCCGCGTGAAGCCGCCGAACATCACGAGGTCGAGGGTCAGGAAGGTGGTGATCCACACGAGCTTGCGGAACTTGTCGTCGTCGGCCTTCACCCACACGTACGACAGCGGCAGCAGCGCGATGCACAAGCCGATCAGGCCGAGTTGCAGTAGATACGACATCGGAATGGTGCCTCGTTCTCTCGCCTTAACCGATGCTCGACCACTTCAGCAGCTTCGTCACGTCCGACTTGATCTTGCTGGGATTCGGGTCTTTCGGGAAACGCATCATCAGGTTGCCGTTCGGGTCGACCATGTAGATGTGGTCGCTGTCCTTCGTGCCGGCGTCGGCCGGCAGCCACGCGGCCACCGCGGCCGGATCGGCAACGAGCCGGCGCGTGTCCGGATACGCGTCCAGCACCTTCTGCGGCACCGCGCCCGCATCGCTGCGCAGCCACACCATCGTGATCCGGTGCCGTTCGCCCGCCTGCGTGACGCGGATCTGGCGCATGAAATAGAGCTTCTGCGCGCACGCGTCGTCGCACGCGCTGCGGTCGGTCATCACGAACAGCCAGACGCCGCGCAGCGACGACAGCGGCACCGTCTTGCCGGCTTCGTCGGTGACCTGCAGATCCGCCGGGATCGGGCGCTGCGGCTCGATCAGCGTGCCGTAGTTGGTCGACCCGCCCTTCGGCTTGATCACGTAATAGGTGAAGTACGACGCGATCATCGGCGCGGCGCACACGAGACCCAGCAGCACGAGCATCCAGCGGCCGCGCTTACGGGCCGCGGGCGACATCGGCGCAGCGGCCGGACCCTGACGGGGAGATTGCATGGACAAATCAGACCTCTCGAAACGAACCCGCGGCGCGCTCGCCGCGTCCTGGCATGACGCTCACGCGCCGGCCGACTTCTTCGCCGCACGCCGCGCGGCGTACAGCCCGAAGCCGAGCGCGGCCGCCGCCATCGCCCACCACTGAAACATGTAACCGTAATTGCGCTCGACGCCGGTCGTCGCCGCCGGCCAGTCGCGCACGAGCTTGTCGCCGTCGTCGCTCGTCTGCTGGATCACGAACGGCTGCAGCGGCAGCCCGGTTTCCTTCGCATACGCGGCGACGTCGAGGTTCTGCCGGATCTTCTGATGCGCGGCCGACCCGCCTTCGCCGAGCTCGAACGCGCGCGACGCATCGGCGCGCGCGATGCCGACGATCTCGACGTCGCCCGCCGGCGTCGCGAACGGCTCGATCGCCGTGCGATCGGCGATATTGCGCGGCAGCCACCCGCGGTTCACGAGCACGACGCCGCCGCCCGTGAGTTTAAACGGCATCACGACGTAAAAACCCGGCTGGTCGTTATACGGCCGATTGTCGAGGAACACCGCTTGCTCGGGCATGAAACGGCCCTTTGCCCGCACGCGATGAAACTCGATCGACGCGAGCGGAACCAGCTGCGCGCCGATGTCGACAGGGGCCGCCTGCTCGTAGCGCTCGATGCTCGCCTGCAGCGCTTCCTTCTGGTGCGCGCGGTCGCGCTGCCAGAAACCGAGACGGATCGTGACGGCGACGACGACGAGGATCAGCAACGCGGGCAGCCAGCGGATCTTCATCATGCGGCCCGCCCGGAACCTGCGCGAAAGCGAAGTGCGATAATTATCCTCTTCCTTTCGAATTGCCGTCGTCCGGTTCGTGTCATGCACATACTCGTTCCCATCGCCTTCGTCCTCATCATTGCCAGCATGGGCTCGGCGCTCTACTTCATGATGCACGACCGCGGCCATACGAAGCGCATGGTCTGGTCGCTCGCCACCCGCGTCGGGCTGTCGGTGTCGCTGTTCCTGCTCATCCTGTTCGCGAACTGGATGGGCTGGATCCATTCGACCGGCCTGCCGATCGGGCGTTGATGCCGTTGCCGCGCCGGCCGCTGTGACATTTCGCCGCACGGCCGCGCCACCAAGCAAAAGCGCCGCCTGACTGAGTCGCGGCGGCGCCAGGGTGGTGTCGCTCGCGGCTTCGCCGCCGCGCGCTCGACACCAATGAAAACGGCCCGCGCATTGCTGCGCGGGCCGTCGTTCCATTTACAGCCAGTAGACGACGACGTACAGGCCGAGCCAGACGACGTCGACGAAGTGCCAGTACCACGCGGCGCCTTCGAAGGCGAAGTGGTGATCGGGCTTGAAGTGGCCGCGGATCATGCGCACCAGCACCACCGCGAGCATCGTGCCGCCGAGGAACACGTGGAAGCCGTGGAAGCCCGTCAGCAGGAAGAACGTCGAACCGTACACGCCCGAGTTCAGCGTCAGGTTCAGTTCGTTGTACGCGTGGTAGTACTCGAAGCCCTGCAGGAACAGGAAGCAGATACCGAACACGAGCGTCGCGGCCAGCCACGCGATCGCCTTCTTGCGATGATCGTCACGCAGCGCGTGGTGCGAGATCGTCAGCGTCACGCCCGAAGACAGCAGGAACGCGGTGTTCAGCGTCGGGACCGGCCACGGGCCCATCGTCTTGAAGTGACCGGCGAGCGCGGCGGGGCCTTCGTTCGGCCACACGGCGGAGAAGTCCGGCCAGATCAGCTTGTAGTCGAGGCTGCCGAGCTGGTGCAGCGCGATTTCACGCGCATAGAACAGCGCGCCGAAGAACGCGCCGAAGAACATCACTTCCGAGAAGATGAACCAGCTCATGCTCCAGCGGTACGACTTGTCGACGTTCTTGCCGTAATGACCGCCTTCCGATTCGGCGATCGCGTCGCCGAACCAGTGATACAGCGTGAAGAGCAACCACAGCAGGCCGAGCAGCGCCGTAAACGGCGCCCAGTCGTGACCGTTGATCCACAGCGCTACCGAGCCGAGCATGACCAGCAGGCCGATGGCCGCGCTGATCGGATGCTGCGACGGATGCGGCACGAAATAGTACGGGGTCTGGTTTTGACCGCTCATGCTTGATTCTCCACTTCAGTCCAATTTGTGTACCGGAAACCGCTCCGGCTTTATTTCTTGCGCGGCGAGACCGCCACCGCTCTTTCCTGCACGCCGCGCCGTGGCGCCGCGCACTGCATTCTTTCGTCGCCGCGGGCCGCTAGCCGCTAACTGCGCCCTCAACCCACGACGGCACGCACGATCAGGATCAGCACGCCGATGAACACGCCGGCCGCGATCAACGCGACGATCAGCACGTGCAGCGGATTGAGCTGCGTCGCGTCGGCCTCCAGGTCGCGCCGCTTGCGCACCCCGAAGAACGACCACAGCACCGCTTTCAGCGCCTGACCGAACGTACCGCTCCGCTTGACCTCCGTCATCGCCCCGCCTCCGTCGTCATGCATCCGGCTTCGCCGCACCCTGCGCCGCCGCCGTACTGCGCTGCGCCGGGGCCGGCGTGGCCGGGGTATTCAGCTCGAAGAACGTGTACGACAGCGTGATCGTCTTCACGTCCTTCGGCAATTTCGGGTCGATCACGAACACCACCGGCATCTTGCGCGACTCGTTCGCGGTCAGCGTCTGCTGCGTGAAGCAAAAGCACTCGATCTTCTTGAAGAACTCCGTCGCCTGCTTCGGCGCGTAGCTCGGAATCGCCTGCGCGACGACCGGCCGGCCCTGCCCGTTCGTCACGTCGTACACGATCGTCGTCAGTTCGCCCGGATGCACGTCGAGACTGTTGTGCTCCGGCTTGAAGCCGAGCGGCCCGCGCGCGTTCGCATCGAACTCGACCGACACCGTGCGGCTGTAGTCGACCTGCGAGTTCTTCACCTCGCGCTCGCTGACATCGCGCTGCACCAGGTTGTTGATGCCGGTGATCTGGCAGATCGCCCGATACATCGGGATCAGCGCGAAGCCGAAACCGAACATCAGCCCGGCCACGACGAAGAGCTTCACCAGCATCGAACGATTGAACGCGCGATCCGCGGCGCCCTCTTCCGGCTTCGACATACGACGACTTCCTCGCTACTGCGTCAGTTACTGCATCAGTGGGTGGACAGCCACCACTGCTTGATCACGACACCCACAAAAAAAACGGCGGCGATGACGAGCAGGGTGAGGCCGAGCCGCTTGTTGCCCGCGCGGATCTGCTCGGGCGTTCGTCTTTCTTGTGGATTCCGGGTCATCTGAAACTTCGCTGAAACTTCCGTTTCGCGCCCGCCGCGCCTGCCTGCGCGGCAGGCAGCGGCGGAACGCTAGGTGAAACTTATTCGACGTGCGGCGGTTGCTCGAACGTGTGGAACGGAGCCGGGCTCGGTACCGTCCACTCGAGGCCCGTCGCGCCATCCCACGGCTTGTCCGACGCCTTTTCCAGCTCGCCGCCGCCACGGTAGGCCGGCAGCGCGACCGCGAACAGGAAGTACACCTGCGCGAGGCCGAAGCCGAATGCACCGATCGTCGCCACCTGGTTGAAGTCCGTGAACTGCGCCGGGTAGTCCGCATAGCGGCGCGGCATGCCCGCGAGACCGACGAAGTGCATCGGGAAGAACGTCAGGTTGAAGAAGATCATCGACGCCCAGAAGTGGATCTTGCCGCGCGTCTCGTTGTACATCCAGCCCGTCCACTTCGGCGCCCAGTAGTACCAGCCCGAGAACAGCGCGAACAGCGAGCCGGCCACCAGCACGTAGTGGAAGTGCGCGACCACGAAGTAGGTGCCGTGATACTGGATGTCGAGCGGCGCCATCGCGAGCATCAGGCCCGTCAGGCCGCCGAACGTGAACACGAACAGGAAGCCGATCGCGAACAGCATCGGGGTTTCGAACGTCATCGAGCCGCGCCACATCGTCGCGAGCCAGTTGAACACCTTCACGCCCGTCGGCACCGCGATCAGCATCGTCGCGTACATGAAGAACAGCTGGCCGGTGACCGGCATGCCCGTGGCGAACATGTGGTGCGCCCAGACCATGAACGACAGGATCGCGATCGACGCCGTCGCGTACACCATCGAGCTATAGCCGAACAGCGTCTTGCGTGCGAACGCCGGGATCACCTGCGACACGATCCCGAACGCCGGCAGAATCATGATGTACACCTCGGGGTGGCCGAAGAACCAGAAGATGTGCTGGTACATCACCGGGTCGCCGCCGCCTGCCGCGTTGAAGAACGACGTGCCGAAGTGGCGGTCGAACAGCACCATCGTGATCGCGCCTGCCAGAACCGGCATCACGGCGATCAGCAGGTACGCGGTGATCAGCCACGTCCACGCGAACATCGGCATCTTCATCAGCGTCATGCCCGGTGCGCGCATGTTCAGGATCGTCACGACGATGTTGATCCCGCCCATGATCGACGATGCGCCCATGATGTGGACCGCGAAGATCGCGAAGTCCATGCCCGGGCCCATCTGCGTCGACAGCGGTGCGTACAGCGTCCAGCCGGCCGCCGTCGCGCCGCCCGGCGCGAAGAACGAACCGACCAGCAGCACGGCCGCGACCGGCAGCAGCCAGAAGCTGAAGTTGTTCATCCGCGCGAACGCCATGTCGGATGCGCCGATCTGCAGCGGAATCATCCAGTTCGCGAAGCCGACGAACGCCGGCATGATCGCGCCGAACACCATGATCAGGCCGTGCATCGTCGTGAGTTCGTTGAAGAACTCCGGACGCATGATCTGCAGGCCCGGCTCGAACAGCTCGGCACGGATGCCGAGTGCCATCACGCCGCCCGACAGGAACATGATGAACGAGAACAGCAGGTACAGCGTACCGATGTCCTTGTGGTTGGTGGCGAACAGCCAGCGACGCCAGCCGTGCGGGGCTTCGTGCGCGTGGTCGTCGTGCGCGTGGTCCGCGGCTACGTCGTGCCCGATGCTAGACATGAGAATCTCCTAATGCGAATACGTCGACTAACTCAGCGACACGTCAAGCCGCCGGGCCGATCTCGACACGCCGGGCTTCCTTCGCGTCAGCCCCGCCCGTGATCGTTTCCGGCTTTTTGAGAATAATGTGGTCTTCCGCCACGCCTGCTGCCTTCAGCGCATCGCGCACGGCCTGCGCCCGATGCTTCGCCAGCTCGGCGTTCGCGTCGGCCGAGCCCGTCTTGTCGGTGAAGCCCGACAGCGCGAGCTTCGCGTCCGGATGCGCCTTCGCATAGTCGGCCGCGGCGGCGATCGCCGCTTTCGCGTCGGCCGGCAGCACGCTCTTGCCCGTCTCGAAGTAGATCGTCGACAGCGCGGCCGATGCCGCTGCCGCCGGCTGCTCGGCGCCCGACGCGGCTTGCGCCGGCGCCGAAGCCGCTTCCGCCGGGGCCGCTGCCGTTGCCGCGCCTGCCGTGTCTTCCGGCAGCTTGCCGTTGCGTGCGTCGGCCACTTGCTTCGGCTGCAGCAGGTCGTTCTTGTGGTTGCCCCACGAGTTGCGTTCGTACGTGACGACCGAAGCGATGTCGAGGTCCGACAGCGACGCCCACGACGGCATCGCGCCCTTGCCGTGCAGCACGCGCTCGACGTGCGCGGCGATCGGGCCGTTCACGATCGGGCTGCCGTCCATCGCCGGGAATGCGCCGAGGCCCTTGCCGTTCACCTGGTGGCAAGCCGCGCAGTTCGCCTTGTAGACTTCCTCGCCGTGCGCGACGAGTTCGGCCATCGTGTAGACCTTGTTCGGGTCGACCGCCGCGCTGGCCAGCTTGGCCTTCTGCGCCGCCACCCACTTCGCGTAGTCGTCGTCCGACAGGACTTCGACGACGACCGGCATGTACGCGTGCTCCTTGCCGCACAGCTCGGTACAGAAGCCGCGGAACGTGCCGACCTTGTCGGCCTTGAACCACGTGTCGCGCACGAAGCCGGGGATCGCATCCTGCTTCACGCCGAACGCGGGCACGTACCACGAGTGGACGACGTCGTTCGCGGTCGTGATGATGCGGATCTTCTTGTTGACCGGCACGACGAGCGGGTTGTCGACTTCCTGCAGATAGGTGTCGGTGATCGGCTTCTTGCCCATCACTTCGTCGCGCGGGGTGGTCAGCGTCGACAGGAAGCCGATGCCCTCGCCCGGGCCCTTCACGTAGTCGTAGCCCCACTTCCACTGGTAGCCGGTGACCTTGATCGTGAGATCGGCGTTCGTCGTGTCCTTCATCGCGACGACGGCCTTCGTCGCCGGCAGCGCCATCAGCACGACGATGACGAACGGCACGATCGTCCAGATGATCTCGACGGTCGTGCTTTCATGGAAATTGGCGGCCTTGTGGCCCTTGGATTTGCGGTGCGCGAAGATCGAATAGAACATCACGCCGAACACGCCGACGAAGATCACCGTACACAGGATCAGCATCATCGTGTGGAGATCGTAGAGCTCCTCGGCGATCTTCGTGACAGGCGGCTGAAAGTTGATCTCGTTGACACGGGGGCCGCCCGGGCTATCACCGACCGCCAGGGCCGCACCGGCAAAGAGCAATCCGCTGCATGCCAGCACGCCCGTGAGGGCTCGCTTGATTGTTTTCATAGCATCCTTACCCAAAATTTCCATTCAAACCCTCCCCCGTCGCAAGCCACCGGCCTCGTCCGGCCGATGACCGCGCCTCGTCAGCCGCAGCGCCTGAGCGACACGCGCAGTTCGTCGGCGAACTGCGCACGCTTGTACTGCGCGAGATGCTGCCCGATTACGACGGTCTGCCCGCGCGATACCAGCCGAATCGGATCGCGTGGCGTCGCACCCGGCTCGACCCGCACCCAGCGCGGGTTGAATTCGATCTGCGTGAGCCGCTCCGCATCCATCCGCTCGATCACGAGCCGGTGCGGAAACAGCCTGATGCGCTCGTAATCGACCGCATGGCGAGCATAGATCGCAAATGCGACACCCACCGCCAGCAACTCGATTCCGGTGAAGGGCATGACGAGCCAGACCCCTCTCCACATCAGCAACGCCGCGATCGCCAGCGAGAAGCCCGCGAGCGACGCGTAAAACAGCACGAACTGGCGTGGCGACACCGAACAGTTGCGTTTCATGAGCCAGTCTTCGAGGACCGGTTCGCTGTCCGCCGTCTCCGCCAAAACCCTCGCTGCTTCCATCGCCGCCTCACGCGAATGGCATGCGATGCATGCCTGCATCGGACTCGTCGCCCCGTATTGCGGGGACCCCGGGACGACAAGCTGACGCATTATAGGCGGGTTCAATGGCATCCACAAGCAAGCGCCTATCGCCCGCCAAGCCAAGTGCGACAAGCTTTCCGGCCGTTTTTGGCGCCAATTCGACCCCGCTTTGCGCCGCTAATTTCAGACATAACAAAACCCCTCTTTACCGCTTTACCGATTCTTCGGACGCCCCTTGCCGATGTCCTCGATGCGCACGATCCCGTGGCCTTCCGCGGTCGTGCGCGGCACGGCCTTCCACGCGTGGCCGTAGATCACCTCGAAGGTCAGCGGGATCGTGCCGTCCTCGCGCCGGCGCGCGTCCAGCGCGTCGCCGAGCGCCGCGCGAAAGCGTCGCGTCGCGTGCTGCGGCGCCGTGCGCTCGAACGGATAGGCGCCCCAGCGGCGCACGTCGGCCAGCAGGGAGTCGGGGGATTTGTAGGTGACGGTCAGCACTTCCTGGTCCATCACGGGAATCTCGAAGCCGCTCTCGACAAGCATGTCGCCGAGGTCGTGCATGTCGACGAAATCGATCACGCGCGCGGCGGGCGGCGCGATGCCGAGCGCCGCTTCGGCGTCCGCGCAGGCCGCGCGCAGCTCGCGCAGCGTGTCCGGGCCGAGCGTGCTGAACATCAGCAGGCCTTTCACGCGCAGCACGCGCTGCCATTCAGGAAACACCGTATCGGGACGCGAATGCCAGTGGAGCGCGAGATTCGACCAGATCAGGTCGAACGCGCCACCGGGAAACGGCAGCGCGGCGAAGTCGGCCTGCGCGACGCGCGGGCCGCGCTGGCCCAGCGCCCGGCCGAGCGACGCCGGCAGCCAGCGGCGCCAGTTGGTCTGCTCGACCTCGCGCTGGCCGGCCCGCGCGAGCATCGCGGCGGACAGGTCCACGCCGAACACCGGTGCCTCCGGAAAGCGCGCGCGCAGCGCCGGCAGGTCGTCGCCCGGGCCGCAGCCCGCGTCGAGTACGGCCGCGGGGCTCACCTTGATGTATTCGAGGCGCTCGTTCATCCGCTGCGCGATCTCGCGCGGCAGGAACGCGACCGCATCGAACGTGGCGGCACGGCGGTCGAAGATCCGCCGCAGGCGCCGGGTGTCATTGGCCGGACGGCCGGTTGAAGTCGAAGCTGGGGACATGTCGGGCACACTGGCGAAGAGCCCGAAGTATACTCGCTCGCCTCGCAAGCTTCATTGAGGCGGCGTGCCAGGAGTGTTGCGATGGTCCGCGGTTCCGCCGAGCGCACGATGCGCGTCGTTTTGTCGCAGGTTCGAACGCTGGTCGTGCGCGTTGCCGCGGTCGCATTGCCGAATCGCTGCGCGTTGTGCGGCAATTTGTCACACGGAGTGATTTGCGGCGCCTGCGATGCCGCGTACTGGAATGAAGCGAGGCTGCGCTGCGCGGTCTGCGCGCTGCCGCTCGGTGTCGGGCATGCGCGATCGCCTGGCGGCCGTCGTACCGGCGCCGGCCGCGCGACCGCGTACCGGTGCGACGCGTGCCGCACCGCGCCGCCGCCGTTCGATGCGACGCTCGCGCTTGCCGATTACCGAGCACCGCTCGACGGGCTCGCGCGCGGCCTGAAGTTTCACGCGCGACTCGCGCTCGGCGGCGAATTCGCGGCCCGGCTCGCCCGGCTGGTCGACGATACGCACGGCGCGAGCGGCTTCGACCTCGTCGCGCCGGTGCCGCTGTCGCACCGGCGGCTCGTCGCGCGCGGGTACAACCAGGCATGGGCGATCGCACGTCCGCTCGCGCGCCGGCTCCGCGTGCAAGCGGACGCAGCCTTGCTCACGCGCGTCGCCGACACCGCGCCGCAGTCGCGGCTCGACCGGCACGCACGGCGCGACAACGTGATGGCGGCTTTCGCGGTGGCCGGCGGCGTCGCCGGCCGCCACATCGCGCTCGTCGACGACGTGATGACGTCCGGCGCGACGCTCGCGGCGGCCGCGCAGGCGCTGAAGGCGGCGGGCGCCGCGCGCGTGACGAATCTGGTTGCGCTGCGCACCGCCAGGGATTAATTAGAGAGAGGCCGGCCGCCGCGAATGCGGCCGTCACGAACCGGTCGGCCGGGAGCCCGCGCGCGTTGCGCGGCTCCGGCCGGCCCAGCCAAACCGAAACATGTTCAACGTCGTCCTCGTCGCCCCCGAAATTCCGCCGAACACCGGCAATGTGATCCGCCTGTGCGCGAACACCGGCGCGCACCTGCACCTGATCGAGCCGCTCGGCTTTCCGCTCGACGACGCGCGCATGCGTCGCGCCGGCCTCGACTATCACGAGTATGCGCAAATGCGCGTGCACCGCGACTGGGACGCATTCGTCGCCTCCGAAGCGCCCGATCCCGCGCGGATGTTCGCGTTCACGACGCGCGGCTCGGGCCGCTTCCACGATCGTGCGTTCCTGCCCGGCGACTGGTTCGTGTTCGGCTCGGAAACGCGCGGCCTGCCGGCCGAGCTGCTCGAACGCTTCCCGAACGAACAGCGCGTGCGCCTGCCGATGCGACCCGACAACCGCAGCCTGAACCTGTCGAACACGGTCGCGGTGGTCGTGTTCGAGGCGTGGCGCCAGGCCGGCTTCGAAGGCGGCGCCTGACGCTCGTCGCGCGCGGCGTCGAACGCGTCAGGTTCGCGCGAGCCGTGCACGGTACAGGTCGTAGATATCGGGGGAAAAGCACGCGAACACCACGCGTGTGAGGTTCGGCGCCTGCGCGAGCATCTCGGCGACGGTGCCGACCGCGATATCGACGGCGGCTTCGGCCGGATAGCGGTAGACCCCGCAACTGATCGCCGGGAACGCGATCGACGTCGCGGCGACTTCCTCGGCCAGTTCGATCGCGCGCTGGTAGCACGACGCGAGCAACTCGGCCTCGCCACGCGCGCCGCCGTACCAGACCGGCCCGACCGCGTGGATCACATAGCGCGCCGGCAGCCCGTGGCCGCGCGTGAGCTTCGCGTCGCCGGTGTCGCAGCCGCCGAGCGTGCGGCACTCGGCGAGCAGGCCGGGGCCGGCCGCGCGGTGAATCGCGCCGTCGACACCGCCCCCGCCGAGCAGCGAGCCGTTCGCGGCGTTGACGATCGCGTCGACCTCGAGCGTCGTGATGTCGACGACTTGCGCATCGAGCGTGGTGGAATGGATCTGCAGCATGACGACCTCGCGGAACGCCGGAGATTGTTCAAGCGTAGTCCGCTTTGGCGCCGCGCGCCCGGCGCAACCGTGCCGGGCGAACCCGGCTCGCGCTACTCGGCGCGCGCGTCGCGGCGCAACAGGCCGCTGACGGCGTCGCGCGGCGCGATGCCGTCGAACAGCACCCCGCACACGGCTTCCGTGATCGGCATTTCGATCGATTGCGCGCGCGCGAGCGCCAGCACGGCCTGCGCGCAGCGCACGCCTTCGGCCACGTGGCCGAGCGCGCCGAGGATGTCGTTGAGCGTGCGGCCGGCCGCCAGTTGCAGGCCGACCGTGCGGTTGCGCGACAGGTCGCCCGTCGCGGTGAGGATCAGGTCGCCGAGGCCCGTGAGGCCCGTGAAGGTTTCCGCGCGGCCGCCGAGCGCCACGCCGAGCCGCGACATTTCGGCGAGGCCACGCGTGATCAGCGCGGCGCGTGCGTTCAGCCCGAGGCCGAGGCCGTCGGAAATGCCGGTCGCGATCGCCAGCACGTTCTTCACCGCGCCGCCGACCTCGACGCCGACCACGTCGTCGCCCGTATAGATCCGCATCGCGCCGTGATGGAACGCGGCGAGCGTGCGCTCGCGGCATCCGGCCGACGTGCTCGCCACCGTCAACGCGACGGGCAGCGACTGCCCGACCTCGCGCGCGAAACTCGGGCCCGACAGCACGCCGTTGCTCTGCTGTCCGGGCAGCTCGGCCGCGATCACCTGATGCGGCAGCAGGTGCGTGTCGGCCTCGAAGCCCTTGCAGACCCAGACGATATGCGCGGGCACGCAGCCGGCGTCGCGCATCGCGTGACACAGCGTGCGCAGCCCGGCCACCGGCGCGGCGATCACGCACAGCGCGTCGTCCGCGGCGCCATGCGCGAGCGCGACGCCGAGATCGGCGTCGTAGCGCAGCGCGTCAGGCAACGCGATGCCGTCCAGATAGCGGGAATTTTCGTGCCGGGCCTGCAGCCCGGCGATGAGCGCGGCGTCGCGCGCCCACAAAAGCGTATCGTGCCGCGCGGCCAGATGACCCGCGAGCGCGGTGCCCCAGGCACCGGCGCCGAGAACGGCTACTTTCATACCCAGCACCGGTCCGAGCGAAACGTCAGTTCAGCGTCGTGCCATTCGGCGCGCCGTTCGGTGCGCCTGCCGCACCAGCCTGCTGCTGGAGCTGCGCGAGACGCTGCTCGTACAGCGCCTGGAAGTTGATTTCCGCGAGGTGGATCGGCGGGAAGCCGGCGCGCGTGATCGCGTCCGCGATGTTCGAGCGCAGGTACGGGAACAGGATCGTCGGGCATGCGATGCCGACGAGCGGGTCGAGCTGTTCGTCCGGAATGTTGCGAATGTCGAAAATGCCGGCCTGCTTCGCTTCGATCAGGAACGCGACCTTGTCCTTCACCTTCGCGGTGACGGTACCCGACACGACGACTTCGAACACGCTTTCCGCGAGGCGGTCGGCCTTGACGTCGACTTCGACTTCAACCGACGGCATGTCCTGCTCGAGGAAGATCGCCGGCGAATTCGGCTGCTCGAGCGACATATCCTTCAGGTAGACGCGCTGGATGTTGAAGAACGGTTGGTTTTCGACGTCGGACATGGTGTTTCCCTAAAAGTGGTGACGGGGCGGCCCGGCTGCTCGCCGGCCGCCACGGATGAATCCTGCGCGCCCAAGCCGCGGCGCGGCCGGCGGCCATTCTGCCCTAATCAGGCCGCTTGCAGAAGCGGCACGAGGCCGCCTTCGCGGTCGAGTTTCGACAGATCGTCGTAGCCGCCGACGTGCGTGTCGCCGATATAGATCTGCGGCACCGTGCGGCGCCCCGTGCGCGTCATCATTTCCTCGCGGCGGGCCGGATCGCGATCGATCAACACCTTTTCGATCTGCTCGACGCCGCGCAGCTTCAGCAGGCGCTCGGCCTGCATGCAATACGGACACACCTGCGTGCTGTACATCAAAACCTTGTTCACTTCGCCACTCCTTGTTTGACGACCGGCATCCCGGCCTGCTGCCAGGCGGCCACGCCGCCTTCGAGCACGTGCACCTCGGCGTAACCCGCCGCCTCGACCTCGCGCGCCGCCTTCTGCGACTGCTGGCCGTTCTGGCAGACGAGCAGCACCGGGGTGCTCTTGTTCTTCGCGACCTGCGCAATTTTCGCGCCGATCTCGCCCGCCGCGACCTGACGCGCCGACGGCAGGTGGCCGGCGGCGAAGTCGGACGCGGCGCGCAGGTCGATCACGACCGCGTTGCGGCGATTGATGAGCTGCGTCGCCTCGGCGGCCGACAGGCCGCCGCGGCCGCGGCGCAGGGCCGGCCATGCGAGCAGGCCGCCGGAAACCAGCAGGATCGCGATAAGGGCCAGGTTCGTGTAATTGGTAAAGAACGTCACGGAATGCCGCCGGAAAAAGAGAAATCGGATGAGGACAATCCCGCCATTATAAAATAACCGTCTTGCGCGATGTCGGGCCCCGGTTCGGTCCCGTGCGACGCGCCCCGCTTCCCTATCACTACCGACCGCAAGATCCATGTACAAACTCGTTCTCATCCGCCACGGCGAATCGACGTGGAACAAGGAAAACCGCTTCACCGGCTGGGTCGACGTCGACCTGACCGAACAGGGTCGCAACGAGGCCTACCAGGCCGGCGAACTGCTCAAGGAGGCCGGCTACACGTTCGACATCGCGTACACGTCGGTGCTCAAGCGCGCGATCCGCACGCTGTGGCACGTGCAGGACAAGATGGACCTGATGTACCTGCCGGTCGTCCATTCGTGGCGCCTGAACGAGCGCCACTACGGTGCGCTGTCGGGCCTGAACAAGGCGGAAACGGCCGCCAAGTTCGGCGACGAGCAGGTGCTCGTGTGGCGCCGCAGCTACGACACGCCGCCGCCCGCGCTCGAGCCGACCGACGAACGCGCGCCGTTCAACGACCCGCGCTACGCGAAGGTGCCGCGCGAGCAGCTGCCGCTCACCGAGTGCCTGAAGGACACAGTCGCGCGCGTGCTGCCGCTGTGGAACGAGTCGATCGCGCCGGCGGTGCGCGCCGGCAAGCAGGTGCTGATCGCTGCGCACGGCAACTCGCTGCGCGCGCTGATCAAGTACCTCGACGGCATCTCGGACAGCGACATCGTCGGCCTGAACATCCCGAACGGCGTGCCGCTCGTCTATGAGCTCGACGAAAACCTGAAGCCGATCAAGCACTATTACCTCGGCGACCAGGAAGCGATCGCGCAGGCGCAGGCCGCCGTCGCGAAGCAAGGCAAGGCGGGCTGACGCCCGACGCGGCGGGCAGGCCCGGTTCCGGCGCGGCGCGCCCGGCCCCGGTCGCCCGCTGCACGCTGCACGCTGCACGCCGCGCGAACCTTCGCGGCCCCGCTGCGGTCGAACCCGCTTTCGAACCGCAGCGCCCCCGCCGGGGCCTCTGCGGCCTTTTCGACGCTTTTCGCGCCGTTCCACTGAGTTATCGGACGAACAGTTATACTTGTCCGCTACATCCCCGCTACCGCCACGCGCTTCCCGACCGCACCAGACTCTCTATGCGAATGAATTTGAAGAACATCGGCCTGATTGCCGCGGGCCTCGCCACGGGCGTGTTCGCCACGCTGCAGGTTTCCGCATCGGCCGAGCAGACCGCCACGGCGCCGCTTCCCCTCGACCAGCTCCGCCTGTTCGCGGAGGTATTCGGGCAGATCAAGCGCGAGTACGTCGAACCGGTCGACGACAAGAAGCTGCTGACGGCGGCGATCAAGGGCATGGTGTCGAGCCTCGATCCGCACTCGTCGTTCCTCGACAAGACCGACTATGACGAGCTGCAGGAGCAGACGAAGGGCCGCTTCGCGGGTCTCGGCATCGAGATCTCGCAGGAAGACGGCCTCGTCAAGGTGATCTCGCCGATCGAGGACACCCCCGCGTTCCGCGCCGGCATCCGTCCGGGCGACCTGATCACGCGCATCAACGACAAGCCGGTGCGCGGCATGACGCTCGACAAGGCCGTCAAGCAGATGCGCGGCGAGCCGGGCACCAAGGTCACGCTGACGATCTTCCGCAAGAGCGACGACCGCACGTTCCCGGTCACGGTCACGCGCGCGATCATCAAGGTCCAGAGCGTGAAGATGAAGATGCTCGATCCAGGCTACGCGTATGTCCGCATCACGAGCTTCCAGGAGCGCACGACGCCCGATCTCGCGCAGAAGCTGCAGGACATCGCGCGCCAGCAGCCGAACCTGAAGGGCCTCATCCTCGACCTGCGCAACAACGGCGGCGGCCTGCTGCAGAGCGCGGTCGGCGTGGCCGGCGCGTTCCTGCCGCCCGACTCGGTCGTCGTGTCGACCAACGGCCAGATCCCCGATTCGAAGCAGGTCTACCGCGATACGTACGACAACTATCGCCTGCCGTCCTTCGACGGCGATCCGCTGAAGAACCTGCCGCCGATCTTCAAGACTGTGCCGATGATCGTGCTGACGAACGCGTATTCGGCTTCCGCGTCGGAAATCGTCGCCGGTGCGCTGCAGGATTCGAAGCGCGCGCAGATCATGGGCAAGACGACGTTCGGCAAGGGTTCGGTGCAGACGGTGCGCCCGATGACGGCCGACACCGCGCTGCGTCTGACCACCGCGTACTACTACACGCCGAGCGGCCGCTCGATCCAGAACAAGGGCATCACGCCGGACGTGCCGGTCGATCAGTACGCGGACGGCGATCCGGACGACGTGCTCGTGACGCGCGAGGTCGACTACACGAACCACCTCGCGAACACGCAGGATCCGAACGAGAAGAAGGAGCAGGAAGAACGCGAACAGCGCCGGATGGATCAGCTGCGCATTCTCGAAGAGCAGAACGACAAGAAGACGCCGGAGCAACGCCAGAAGGATCGCGATCGCAAGCCGATCGAGTTCGGCAGCGCCGACGACTTCATGATGCAGCAGGCGCTCAACAAGCTCGAAGGCAAGCCGGTCCAGGAATCGAAGTCGCTGCTCGCCGAGAGCACGACCAAGAGCCCGGCCGCGAAGGCGGCGACGGCGTCGAAGGCATCGGGCGCAAGCGCCGCGAAGCCGGCTTCCGCACCGAAGCCCGCATCCGCGCCGAAGTAAGCGCCGGCCGCATCGAACGGGCCATCGCGGGAAGACCGCGATGGCCCGTTTTTCATGCGCGCCTAAAATAACGAACGTCCGCCCGCCTCGCTCACGACTCCCCATGAACGACGATCAACTCCTTCGCTACTCCCGCCACATCCTCGTCGACGAGATCGGCATCGAGGCGCAGCAGCGCTTTCTCGATGCGCATGCGATCGTCGTCGGCGCGGGCGGCCTCGGCTCGCCGGCCGCGATGTATCTCGCGGCATCCGGAGTCGGCACGCTCACGCTCGTCGACGCCGACACGGTCGACCTCACGAACCTGCAGAGGCAGATCCTGCACGTGACG
Source organism: Burkholderia sp. 9777_1386 (assembly GCF_015712265.1). Classification (NCBI taxonomy): domain Bacteria; kingdom Pseudomonadati; phylum Pseudomonadota; class Betaproteobacteria; order Burkholderiales; family Burkholderiaceae; genus Burkholderia; species Burkholderia sp. 9777_1386. The sequence continues at coordinate 89,431 of NZ_JACCQB010000027.1, forward strand.
GCCTCGGTCGGCCGCAGCAAGGTCGAGTCGGGGCGCGACGCGCTCGCGCAACTGAACCCCGAGGTGACGGTGAACGCGGTCGCGGAGCGCGTCGACGATGCGTGGCTGGACGCGCACGTGCCGCATGCGAGCGTCGTGCTCGACTGCACCGACAACTTCGCGACGCGGCACGCGATCAATCGCGCGTGCGTCGCGCACGGCGTGCCGCTCGTGTCGGGCGCCGCGCTGCGCTTCGACGGCCAGATCAGCACGTTCGACTTCCGCGACGCGGCCGCGCCCTGCTATGCGTGCGTGTTCCCGGAAGACCAGCCGTTCGAGGAAGTCGCGTGTTCGACGATGGGCGTGTTCGCGCCGACCGTCGGGATCATCGGCGCGATGCAGGCGGCCGAGGCGCTGCGCGTGATCGGCGGCATCGGCAAGACGCTCAACGGCCGGCTGATGATGCTCGATTCGCTGCGGATGGAATGGACGACGATGAAAATCGCGCGCCAGGCCGACTGCCCCGTGTGCGGGGGTCGGCACTGACGCGCGACGGGCATGCGCTGGACGCGCATGCGTGACACTTCGCTACAGTTGGCGGCGACGAAAACGCCTACGCGGCCGCGTCCGCCCGCGGCTCGGCGACCGACAGCCGCTGTAGCGCCGCCTGCACTTCCTCCGGCTCGAACGCGGCCAGCACGTCGGCCGTCGGCTTTTCGAGCGCCTTCAGGTGCGCGCGCAGGATCTCCTGCTTCACGACGAGCAACTGGCTCGGGTGCATCGAGAACTCGGTGAGCCCCATCCCGAGCAACAGGCGCGTGAGCGCCGGGTCGCCCGCCATCTCCCCGCACACCGACACCGACACGCCCGCGCGCTTCGCTTCGCGCAGCGTGTACGCGATCAGATGCAGCACGGCCGGATGCAGCGGGTCGTACAAGTGCGCGACCGCGTTGTCCGCGCGATCGATCGCGAGCGTGTACTGAATCAGGTCGTTCGTGCCGATCGACAGGAAGTCGAAGCGCTTCAGGAACAGCGGCAGCGCGATCGCCGCGGCCGGGATCTCGATCATCGCGCCGAGGCGCACGTTCGGATCGTATGCGAGCCCCGCGTCGTCAAGCTGGCGCTTCGCCTCGCGGATCAGGTCGAGCGTCTGGTCGATCTCCTGCGCATGCGCGAGCATCGGGATCAGGATCTTCACCTGGCCGAACGCGGACGCGCGCAGGATCGCACGCAACTGCGTGAGGAACATCTGCGGCTCGGACAGGCTCCAGCGGATCGCGCGCAGCCCGAGCGCCGGGTTCGGCGCCGTTTCGTAGCCTTCGTCGAGCGCCTCGAGCGGTTTATCGGCGCCGACGTCGATCGTGCGGATCGTCACCGGCATGCCCTTCATCCACTCGACGGCCCGCTTGTACGCGGCGAACTGCTCCTCCTCTTCCGGCATCTCCTTCTGATGCATGAACAGGAACTCGGAGCGGAACAGGCCGACGCCGACCGCGCCGGCCTCGACGGCCGCCTTCGCGTCGTCGGGCAGCTCGATGTTCGCGTACAGCTCGATCTTCGTGCCGCACAACGTTTGCGTCGGCGAGAACTTCAGGCGCTGCAGCTTGCGTTGCTCCAGCAGCTTCTCGGACTGGCGGTACGAATATTCCTCGAGGACGATCGGCGCCGGATCGACGATCACGATGCCCTGGTCGCCGTCGACGATGATCAGGTCGTCCTGGCGGATCAGCGAGCTCGCATGCTGGACGCCGACCGCGGCCGGAATGCCGAGGCTGCGCGCGACGATCGCCGTGTGCGACGTGCGCCCGCCGAGATCGGTGACGAACGCCTGGAACGACTGCGTCTTGAACTGCATCATGTCGGCTGGCGCGATGTCGTGCGCGACGACGATCATGTCGTTCGTGCCGTTCCTGGCCGCGCCGTCGAGCGCCTGCGACGCGGACGGCGCACCGGCGAGCGCCTTCAGCACACGCTCGACCACTTGCTCGATGTCGGCCTTGCGCTCGCGCAGGTACTCGTCCTCGATGTCGTCGAAATGGCGCGTCAGCAGTTCGAGTTGCTCGGTCAGCGCCCATTCGACGTTGTAGCGGCGCGTGCGGATCAGGTCGATGGTTTCCTGCACGAGCATCTCGTCGCTCAGGATCATCGTGTGGACGTCGATGAATGCGCCGACTTCGCTCGGGGTGTCGTCGGTCAGGTCGGCGCGCAGCGCTTCGAGCTCGCGACGCACGACGTCGAGCGCCGTGCGGAATCGCTCCACTTCGGCGTCGATCTGGTTGGCCTCGATCAGGTAATGGGCGACGTCGAGCGCCGCCGGCGCGATCAGATACGCTCGCCCGATCGCGATACCTCGTGAGACGGGAATGCCATGCAGCGTGAAGGACACGCGCACCTCCTCTGTACAAGTAAAGCCGCGGCACACTGCTGCGATGCGCTTATGACCCCGGTTAGCGATTATAAATTCCGCGACTCCCTGCTGACTGCATGCAGCGCAGCATTGCGCATTCCGCATCAATGCTTCCGACGAAAAAAATGCCGCGAGATCCGCGGCATTCTGACTGGAAACGGCAATGATTCCGCGTCGCGATCACTGGCCTTCGCCGAACTTGTCGGCGATCAGTTTCAGCAGCGCGTCCATCGCTTCCCGCTCGTCGGGCCCTTCGGTTTCGATCGTCACGGTGCTGCCGATGCCGGCCGCCAGCATCATCACGCCCATGATGCTCTTCGCATTGATCTTGCGCCCGTTGCGTGTCATCCAGACTTCGGACTGGAAGTTGCCGGCCAGTTGCGTAAGCTTGGCCGATGCGCGTGCATGGAGCCCCAATTTATTGACGATGGTGGTTTCTTGTTGAAGCATGATTCTCGGTCGGGTCGGTCTGGACCGCCGGCGGCACGCGTCGGCGGGTCGGTCTAAAACGGAAAACGGCGGCTCAGTGCGATTCGGTGCGCGGTTGCGGCTCCGGCGGAATCGGCGCGCACTGGCCGCAGCCGGTTTCCGTCGGCGGCGGCGGCGTGCCGGACGACACCTCGTGGACGCCCTTCGCGCCGCCGGACAGCGCCTTGTCGACCAGCTTGTCGAGCGGCACGGTGCGGTAGCAGACGGCTCGCACGAGCATCGGCAGGTTCACGCCGGCCAGCACGCGCACGTTGTCGAGCTTCGCGAGCTGGCCCGCGATGTTCGCGGGCGTCGCGCCGTACATGTCGGTCAGTACGACCACGCCGTTTTCTTCCCGCAGCCGCGCGAGTTCCGCGTGCGCAAACGCCATCACCTGGGTCGGATCGCTGTCCGCCATCACGTCGATACAGCCGATGCGGGCAGGTACGCCGCCGTAGATGTGCGCGATACAGTCCCGCAGCGCGGTGGCGAGCGGGGCGTGCGCGATGATCAGGATCCCGGCCATGTCAGATCGCTCCCGGCCGCCCCTGGCGGGCCGATACCCCGCGGCGGGGCAATGAGCGTAGCGAGTGTGGGGAACGTTTCATGTTCAGCCTTGCAACAGTGTCGGCCCGACCGCCGGGCCTTCGGTGCGCCGATCACGGCACCGGGCGAGCGGGCATTGTAGCAGGCCGGTCAAGCTGCTCCGGCGACGGGGGACCTGCGCGGCCGCCGCCGGGGTTGCGCGGGAAACGGGTCGGGCCTACGCGGCCGCACGCTCCAGCGCGTCGATGAACATCGCGGCGACGTCGAAACCCGTCTGCTCCATGATCTCGCGGAAGCACGTCGGGCTCGTGACGTTCACCTCGGTCAGCCAGTCGCCGATCGCGTCGAGCCCGACCAGCAGCAGCCCGCGCGATGCGAGCACGGGCCCGAGCGTGTCGGCGATCTCGCGGTCGCGGGCCGTCAGCGGCTGCGCGACGCCGAGCCCGCCCGCGGCGAGATTGCCGCGCACCTCGCTGCCCTGCGGAATCCGCGCGAGCGAATACGGCACCGGCTCGCCGCCGATCAGCAGGATGCGCTTGTCGCCGGCCTTGATCTCGGGAATGAACTTCTGCGCCATCACCGAGCGCGTGCCGTCGTGGCTCAGCATCTCGACGATCGAACCGAGGTTCATGCCGTCCGGCTTCACGCGGAACACGCCCATCCCGCCCA
>NZ_JACCQB010000028.1:0-90393 GCF_015712265.1 Burkholderia sp. 9777_1386
CAATGTCACCAGAGCTGTTCGGTGCATCGTCGGCTCCATGATCTGACGGGGAACCGGCAAGCTTACCGAGGTCCAAATGCGACATTTCTAAATGGCTAGAACACGACATTTCTAAAAAGCTACTACACCCCAATTTGTCGATAATCAGCATTATGTAAAATCTAGTCATTCGCGGCTGGAACGTCGCGGACAAAATCCGCCGAGCCAAGCGCGAAGGCACGTTCACGGCCGTGCTCGCCAGGTGGCGCACGCTCGCGCTGAATCTCCCGCGCTCGTGGCGATCTGGCCCCCTCTGGGCCGGTATCGGGCCACCTACCTACATCCCCCATAAACGTCGATCAACGTGGAGCGCGGCGAAGGACGAGGCCGACCGGGCCGGACGCCTCTACGCGCCGTTGTTGCCGGGCGCGAACCGCTCAACTTGATGGAATCCCCGCCAATCATCCGAACAAATCTGAGAGAGGCCGACGCGCGCCGCGCCGACGCCGTATTTCGAAGAGCACACGTATGTTGCGTAAAATCGAAGTCGTCGGGGACACGTTGTCGAGCAGTGCACTCGCCGCCGGGCGCTGGAGCGCGCGCATTCACCGCATGCATGCGTTACCTGCTGCTTCGGCAGAAACGAACGGGGCTGCTGGAGTCACTGCAGGGTCCGTGAGGCTGGCCGGTACTGATTTGAATCAAAATGTTCGGGGTCACAATTCAGCGACCTTACCCCAATCAAGATCAGTCGACGGAAAACTGCACGCAACTTGACGACACCCTCATATATTAAATGACAATAATAAAAAACAATATTTAATGAAACCAATTCCAGTCATTCCGTCAACTCGATCACACGTCACTCGCTCCCGTCCACTCGACCCGCACCGCGCCCCGCCCATCGCGGCACGTACATCACGGCCCAATCCCCCACACCTCGATGTGCGGCTCCCGACGCGGCTGCCCCACCCGACACGATCATTTCAAATCCCTCACCAAACCCCGACTTGATTAACAGCGGCGACATGAAAAATTAATCCAACAGAAAATATCTTGTAATTATAAAAATCACCTTCTAGCATCCCTCTGCTGTTCGCGACACGTCTTGTTTAAAAGTCATCACTTGATGCATTCCTCGAACAAACCCATTCATAACCTGGGGAATTACATGAAGAAACTGTCTCGACTGCTGCCCATCACCGCGATTACCCTCGCGAGTCTCAGCGCTTTTGCCCAGGCCGGCGACCCGCCGGCCGCGGTCGACAAGGCACTGCAACTGATCCAGCAGAACCCGTCCGCCTTCAGTCTGGCTGCTGGCGGCACGGCACGCACGTTGAAGTTCGCCGGGCCACAAGCAGGCGCACCGACCGACGGCGACCAGTTCCAGGTACGCGACGTGATCGTCGATCCCGACGGCACCGAGCACGTGCGCTTCGACCGCTTCCATGCAGGCCTGCCCGTGATTGGCGGCGACGTGGTCGTCCATTCGAGCAAGGGGCAATTGAAGCATGCAAGCGTGACCCAGCTCGCGCCAATCAATCTCGCCGGCTCGATCGGCAAGGTCGGAAACCGCGCCGTGATCCGCAACGCACCCGACGTAGGCGCGACGCGCGCCAGGCACATCGCGGCCGCGCGCTTCAACTCCGACGTGCGCCGCGTCGACGACGCGGAACTCGTCGTGTTCGCACGCGACGTCACGCCGACGCTGGCCTATGCGGTGCGCGTCTACGGCAAGGCGACCGAGACCCACGGCGATGCCGTGCTCTACTACGTCGACGCTCGCACCGGCACCCTGCTCGATGCACAGGACCTGATCAAGACCGCCGCCGCGACCGGCACCGGCCGCTCGCTGTACTACGGCAACCTGACGCTCACGACGGACCAGACCGGCACGAACGCGTACCGGATGCTCGATCCGAGCCGCGGCGGCGGCTCGGTCTACGATGGTCGCGGTCTCAGCTCGGACGAGGTCGAGCAAGCGACCGACCTGCCGATCTTCACGAGCAGCACGAACGTGTGGGGCAACAACGCGACCACCGACCGGCAGACCGTCGCGGCAGACATCGACTACGGGCTCGCATTGACTTGGGACTACTACAAGACCACGCATAACCGCAACGGCATCTTCAACGACGGCCGCGGCGTAAAGAGCTACGCGCACGTGGTGTTCAATACCGGCAGCGGCACGACGGGCGCGAACGCGGCATGGCTGTCGTCGCGCGTGATGGCGTACGGCGACGGCGAGCCGGGCACGCGCCTGCCGAAACCCGTGGTGTCGGTCGACGTCGCCGGGCACGAGATGAGCCACGGCGTGACCGAGGCCACCGCCAACCTGAACTATTCGGGTGATGCGGGCGGCCTGAACGAATCGACGTCCGACATTTTCGGCACGCTCGTGAAGTTCTACGCGAACAACCCGAACGATCCCGGCAACTATGTGATCGGCGCGCGCGTGGTGAGCGGCGGCCTGCGCAAGATGTACAAGCAGGATCTCGACGGCCGGTCGTTCAGCTGCTACCCGTCCGGCGGCTTCTCGTGGTCGAATCCGCGCCACGATCCGCATTTCACGTCGGGGGTCGGCAACCGCTTCTTCTACCTGCTGTCGGAAGGCCCGTCGGTGCCGCCGACCGACACCGGCCTGTCGAGGACGCAACTGGTCTGCAACGGCGACACGACCTTCAGCGGGCTGGGCCGCGACAAGGCCGGCAAGATCTGGTACCGGACGCTGACCGTGTACCTGAACGCCAACTCGAGCTACCCGAACGCGCGGCGTGCGTCGATCCAGGCCGCGAACGACCTGTATGGCGCGAACTCGGCCGAAAGCGCGACGGTCGCCCGCGCGTGGAGTGCGGTCGGGGTGAATTGACCGTGCGTGTATGAACGCGTCGGACGCCGGCAGTCGCGTGGCGGGATTTCGCTTCGGAGGAAAGCGATTCGGTCGTGGTCACGCGGCGTTCGGGTGAATGACGGGAAGGGGCCGGCCGACCGCCTGCGTATGCAGGGGGGCGGCCGGTGGATCGTGCGTCCTTGCGGTCCGACAAATGAATCGGCGCTCGACGAATACGCATTACATAGGCTGCCTGGCGTGCCGCCGCCAACGTGGCCGGCGTATTCGCGAATCGCTCGGCCGGACGCTCCGGGTGAACCCCGTCCCATCGTATCGACGGCGCCGCCCCGGTAGCCGGCTTCCTGAGCGAGCCGACAACGCGCTATATTCTGGTCCCAGGCAGGACGACGACGGAAGCCGCCCGCCATCGCAACCCTTCCCGACGCGCTTCCTCACCCCGAGAGAACGACAAAAATGGACCACTCGCAGTATTTCAGCCAAAGTTCGATCCAGGGCGCGAATCTTCGCCTGCACTATCTGTCGCAGTTGCTGCGCGAGCAGACAGGCTCGATCGTCCAGTACGGCATCCTGCGCGGGTTTCCGATCGGCTTCAGTCATTGGGCGGAAGTTGCGGTCGGCGGCTATCTGCTCGGCACCTACGAGATCGCCGTATGCGCGATCCTGGAAGCGCTCGGATCGCCCGACAAGGTGCTGGTCGACCTCGGCGCCGCCGACGGGATTTTCGGCATCGGCCTGGTCAGGAACAACGTCTTTGCCCGCAGCCTGTGTTTCGAGATGGACGAGCAGCGCCGCCACGCGATCCAGCACCGCGCCGCGGAGATGGGGCTGGCGGACCGCGTCGCGGTCTATGGCAAGGCCGATCGCGACTTGCCCGCGATTCTGTCGGAGCACGGCGGGGAGCCGGCCAAACGGGTCATCCTGTGCGATATCGAGGGTGCGGAGTTCGACCTGTTCGACGATGCGCTGCTGGAGCAGCTTTCCGGCAGCCACGTAATCATCGAAATCCACGATTTTCTGCTTTCCGACCCGGAACAAGCCGCGCGCGCATTCGACGAATTGAGTCAGCGCGCGGGCAAGTACTTCAACGTGTACGAGATCCGCGACGGGCTGCGCGACATTCGCAACATCCCGTTGCTGCGACACTGGTCGGACTGGGACGCATGGCTGATGTGCGTCGAGGCGCGCTACCGGATGATGCGATGGCTCTGGCTCGAGCCGAAAACCCAGCCGCGACGCGCCGATCAGGACATCGATCGCCTGATCCTCGACTACCAGCGGCGGATCTTCACAGTCTGACGAACGGGAACCGGCGCGTATCGAACAGCCACGCACACGCCGACCGACCGCGGCGTCACACCTGCCGCACGACGATATCCCATGCGGTATGACACGCCTGCCCGGGCAGCGTCAGTGCGCTCAGCGCGATACGGTCGCCCGGTTGCGTCGCGACGCTGAGTTTGTGCGGCGCCTGCAGCGACACGCTTTCACCGTTGCGCTCCACTCGCGCGCGGGGCGCCGACGGCTGGCCGCTCAGGTGAGACAACCCGATGTCGAGCACCATCCGCTCGCGCGTCACCGCGAACTCGACCTTGTGCGACGCCCATGCATTGAACGCACTCCCCTGCGGATGCCGGAACGATGTGCCGGCGACGAGCCGCGGAACGTTCGGCAGCACGTCCTCGTGCGCGGCGACGAGTGACAAGCCGCTGGCGGCAAGGCATTCGAGTTGATGCGCGTCGAGATCGGCCGGCTGTTCCCGCATGCCCGGTTCGGGCGGCAGCGCGAACGCCTGTCCGAGCGCGATCGCCCGTTCGGCATCGCGAGACAAATAGCGCCAGTGATTCAGGAAGCGCACGTCGCCCGTCATGTGCAGGCCGCGGATCGGCTTGCCCTGATGCTCGAGCACGATTTGCACGGCGCTGAAATCGTGCCGCTCGTGAAGTCCCCATTTCGTCACGAAATTCTGCTCGCAGCCGACGAGTCGCACCTGTCCCAAGCCGCCCCATAGATGCAGGAACGTCGTGTCGAGCCCGTGGATCGCGGCGAAGTCCTGGCCGATTCTTCCGGCCTGTTCGCGCACGTACTGCGCAAACCGCATCCACGGCGCACGCGTGCCGACGACGAGCCCCGCCTGCAACGGATGCCCCACCCGATCGAGCACGTCCTGGACGCATTGACGAACCAGCGCGTCGCGTCGCTCGCCGATGAGCGGGGCCATCACGAACGCACAGAAATGAGCGTCGGGTGCGACGTGGAGCAGATCGTCGTCCGGCACGACGTCGAAAATATCGAACCGCGGCCCTGGAAACCAGATATCCGCATCGTAGAGCGCAAGCGTCTGCAATTCCGGATCGGCGTCGAAGACGGCGGCCGCCGAGATGTAGCGATCCCACGCAAGGTCGCCGACGCCCGCCCCGGCATAGACCTCGATACCGTTGTCGCGCAACCGCTGCTGCTTGTCAGCGGACAAGCCATAACCGATGACGCCAATACGCCCGCGGTAGTCCGTCGCGCGCAGCGATACGATGAACGGAATCACCATCTCGTACCAGGCTTGCCTGTTGTCGTCGATTGCGAACGCGACGAGATGACGGCGGTTGGTCTCGTTGTTGTTTGACATGTTCATGCGTGTAGTAACGGCTGGGGAGTCCGCATGCGGAACGGTGCGGCTGCGGAGCCTTTGATACGCAATGCCGATTACCGGGAGTCAGCCGATCATTCGTTATCGTCATACGATAACGAATGAAATCAACACGATCGATCGCCCGCCCGTCGAGAAACGGCCGCTCGATTGTAATGAAGATCCGCGCGTTTCTGGGGGGCCAATCGGGGTTGAGCCGGATATACAACGGATTGTCCGTGCCGCGGCTCGGATCGTTTGTTAAATAGCGTGAGTGATCGACCACGCGCCGGTAATTTGCCTTACCATCCCGCCGTCATCTTGACCAGCATCGCGCCGAACACCGTTGAATCGCTCGTGGATGACAAGCGTATTTTTCTTTCCGGAGCCCCATCCGGGCACCAATTTCACCCCCAGGACCGATCATGTTCCAGACTCCGGGAGATTCCTTCGTCAACGGCTCGTTGCTCGGCCTGTGCGTCGAGGTGCCGCTTGCCGCGCTGGTTTCGCTGGCGATGCACGGCGTCGACTGGAACGGCCCGCGCGTCGCGATGCTCATCGCCACGCCCGTGCTGATCGCGTGCATTGCGCTGCTGACGCGTCCGGTCGCACTGAGCACGGTCTGGAAGCACAAGCGCTCGCCGTTCGTGCTCGACGACAACGTTCGCGCATCGATCTACGGCCGGCTCTGCGGGATCGCGCTCGGCGTGGTATTCGGCATCATGGTCGCGACGACGTTCTCCTGATCCGGTCGAGCCTGATCGTCCGACGAAATTTGCATCACCGCTGACCCGCCCGCGCCTTCCGCTTCATCGCATCACCCCGCCGCAACCACCGAATTGAGCGACGTGTCCCACAACGGCGCGACATGGGCCGGCCCGTCCAGCACGCCGATGCGGGCAAACACGTCCGCGACCTGCTGGTGCTGCGCGACCACGTCGGGCGTCACCGGCAGCAATGCGTAGTCCTCGCTGCGCTGGTCGAACATCGTGACGAGATCGGCAACCGGCACGCGGGTCTCGCGATTCTGCGCGAGCGCATAGTCGCGGAAATGCCCGTTCGCCCACGCATACGCACGTCGAAACCGCAGCAGCAGATCGGCCGTCGCCGCGCGGCGACGTGCATCGTCGAGCGTGCGCGGATTCGCGTACACCGGGAAATTGCCCGACAGGTAGCCCTTCCCCGTCTTCAGCACGCGGGCGCCGTAGCGATTGCGCGCGAGCTGGCCGTTGTAGCCGTAGATCGCCCACGCGTCGATATCGCCGCGGTCGTACGCGGACAACCCGTCGGTCGGCGACAGGTTGATCGGCTGGATGTCGTCGAAGGTCAGGCCGGCTTCCGCCAGCTGTCGATACAGAAAATAGTGCGACGTCGTCGCGCGCACGTAGCCGACGCGCTTGCCCTTCAGGTCGGCGATGCCGCGGATCGGCGTGTCCTTGCGCGCGAGCGTGACCTGGTTGTTCAGGTCTTCGCGCACACGCGAGATGAATTTCACATTGGCTTTCTGGCGTGCGGCGAACACGGCCGGAATTTCGCTACCCGAACCGATATCGAGCGCATCGGCGTTGAGCGCCTCGATATGCAGCACGCCGTTGTTCAGTTCGCGCCAGTCGATCCGGTACGGCGTATCGGCGAGCCCGGCCGCCTGCAGCAGCGCGCGCCAGCCGCCCTTGTAGGTTGCGACGCGCAACGTCGTGCCGGCCAGATCGGCGTCGGCGGCCGGCGCGGCGAACGCGGCCAATGGGTGCGCCACGACCGCGGCGCCGGCAAGCAGCAGACGGCGACGTGCCGCCGACATTGACGACATCGGATGCTCCTGTCGATCGGATGGAATGGGGTCGGAAGTGGAACCGCTGCGTCAATGCAGCGCCGGAAACCCGTGGCGCTCGGCCAGCAGTTCGAGGATGCGGCGCGCGTCGGTGACGAAGCGCACGTCGCCGAGCGTCTGCGCGTCGTCCGGCGCGGGCCGGTCGCGGCCCAGCACGAGCACCGGCAGGCCCTGGTGTGCGTCGTCGAGTGCGTCGATCACCGCGGGCCGCGGCCGCTCGAAACCAACGCGCTTCACGTCGAGACGCGCGGCAAGATCGGGCGCGCTCGCCAGCAGCCCCTCGATCGGCAATCCATGCGGACACACGAAGCGCTGGCCCGGATGCTTCGGATCGGCAAAGCCCGGTTCCAGCAGAAACAGCACATCGCGACTCATGTCAAACGGCTCCTTTTTCGTCGATCGTCCCGATCGGGAAGCATTCGTACGCCTGTACGCGCTGCTGTTCCCGCGTCATGCCGGCCACCGGCCGGATGCCAGACTCTACCGTCGCACCTCGCACGGCCCTACCAACGTTTTGCGGAATCGATATGCAAACGCGGATAGCGCATCGGCCGGTCGTCGCCTAGCCGGACGTTGCGTAAACGCATCGTCATGCGAACGACGGGCATTCCGCACATCGAACCATTTCATCGATCGATATGACCGCGCGCAGGCATTTCCAGCGCGCGACGTTCGCAGTCCGCGCGATGCGTTCGCCGCAGCAGGCGCGCCGGACGCGATCGCGGCGCACCTGCCGGGCCGGCGGCAACGCACATTACAAATCGGCCGCACAGCGAATTACAAACCACGGATCGGCCGTTCATCGACGCGCCCGTCGTCAATAGCATCGTGATCCTCACAAACGTACTGATAACAACAGAGGATGGTCATGATCAAAAAAACGGTGGTACTGGGTTTGGTGTCGATCGGTTCGGTCAGTGCGCATGCGCAGAGTTCGGTCACGTTGTACGGCGTGGTCGACGCCGGCATCGCGTATACGAACAACCAGGGCGGCGCGAGCAACATCCAGCAGACGAGCGGCAAGCTGAGCGGCAGCCGCTGGGGCCTGAAAGGCGCCGAGGATCTCGGCGGCGGCCTGCAGGCGGTCTTCACGCTGGAAGGCGGATTCCGGCCGAGCGACGGCGGGCTCGGCCAGGGCGGCCGCCTGTTCGGCCGCTCCGCGTACGTGGGTCTCGGCAAGAAAGGCCTCGGCACGCTGACGTTCGGCCGTCAGTACGAGCCGATCACCGATCTCGTCGCACAGTACTCGGGATCGGGGATCTGGTCGCCGGCCACGCACGTGGGCGACAACGACAACCTGAACCAGAGCTTCCGGCTGAACAACGCGGTGAAATTCCGCAGCGACACGATCGCCGGCTTCACGGCCGACCTGCTCTATGCATTCAGCAACCAGGCCAATGGCGGCGCGGGCACCGGCTTCTCGAACAACAACGCGTGGGGCGCATCGGCGAACTACGTGAACGGTCCGCTGTCGGTCGGCGGCGGCTATGTGCGGTTCAATCACCCGAATGCGACGTCGAACACGAGCGGCGCGGTGGGCGGCGCGACCTCGACCACCGGCAACGACTACAGCGGCGCGTTCTTCTACGGGCTGAACGGCGGCGTACTGAAGCAGCAGATCGGCGCGGTCGGCGCGAACTACTCGCTGGGCCGCACGACGCTCGGCTTCGCATGGAGCCACACGCAGCTCGACTATCTCGACGGCTCGTCGCGCAAGTTCAACAACTACGACGTGAACGCGCGCTACCAGATCACGCCGGCGGCCACGCTGATCGGTGTCTATACGTTTACCGACGGGCGCGCCAGCGGCCTGCCGGGCACGAGCGGCCAGACGCTGAAACCGCGCTGGCACCAGTTCACGCTCGGGTTCGACTACGCGCTGTCGAAGCGCACCGACATCTATGTGTCGGGCATCTACCAGCTCGCGGCCGGTGATGCGAGCACCGCGACGTCGGGCGGTTATCGCAAGATCGCGGCGATCTCGAACATCGGCAGCGCGTCGTCGACGAACCGCCAGCTTGCGTTCGTCAGCGGGCTGCGCGTGAAGTTCTGACGGCACGCGCGGCGGGCGCGGCGCAATCGTCACGATAAGCAAAGCGGGAATCGTTGTTTGCCGCGCCCCGCCCGGTTGCCGAGAATGATCGTTTCCCCGCGCGCCACACGCGTTCGACCATGACCGATTCCCGTTTTCCTCCCCGTGCGCCGCACCCCGGCCGGCGCGCGGCGCTGCGCCAGTTGGCCGGCGGCTGGGCGGCGACGCTGCTGCCGGCCGGCGGCGCGCTCGCGAGCCCGCCGCTCGATGTGCCGCCGTGGACGCGCGCGCCCGGTGCGCCGCTGCTGTCGCCACCGTACGGCGTGCCGGGGCCGCACGAACGCGACGTGATTCGCCGCAGCGCCCGCACGCCGGCGCTGCCCGGTTCCGGCTCGTCGATGACGCCGCTCGCCGACCTGTTCGGCGACATCACGCCGAACGGGCTCGTCTACGAGCGTCATCACGCGGGCGTGCCGGACATCGATGCGCAACGCCATCGCGTCGTCGTGCACGGCCTCGTGCGCGAGCCACGCGTCTTCACGGTCGACGACCTGCTGCGCTTCCCGTCCGAATCGCGAATCCACTTCCTCGAATGCTCGGGCAACACGGGCAGCGAATGGAACGGCCCGAGCGGGCTGCCGGTTCAGTTCACGCACGGGTTGCTGTCGTGCTGCGAATGGACCGGCGTCCGGCTGTCGACGCTGCTCGACGAGACGGGCATCGATCCCGCCGCACGCTGGCTGCTCGCCGAAGGCGCGGACGGCGCGGCGATGACGCGCAGCCTGCCGCTCGACCGGATCCTCGAGCGCGCGCTGGTCGTCTATGCGCAGAACGGCGAACGGCTGCGTCCGGAGAACGGCTACCCGGTGCGGCTGATCGTGCCGGGATTCGAAGGCAACACGAACATCAAGTGGCTGCGACGGCTGAAACTGGTGCGTGCGCCGGAGATGACGCGCGAGGAAACGTCGAAATACACGAATCTGCTGCCGGATGGCTGTGCGCGCCAGTTCGTGTTCGAGATGGATGCGAAATCGGTCATCACGCGGCCGTCGGCCGGCTATCGGCTCGCCGCGCACGGCTATTACCCGATCAGCGGCTACGCGTGGTCGGGCCGCGGCCGGATTCGCGCCGTCGACGTGTCGACCGACGGCGGTCGCACCTGGCGCCCCGCACGGCTCGCCGGCGACGTCCGCGACCGTGCGTTGACGCGCTTCGAGGCCGACTGGGTATGGCGCGGCGAGCCGGCCGACCTGCAAAGCCGCGCGACCGACGACACCGGCTACGTGCAGCCGACCCGCGACGCGCTCGTCGCCGCGCGCGGGCTGAACTCGCAGTACCACTACAACGGCATCCAGAACTGGCGCATCGGGGCGGACGGCGAGGTGCGCAATGCGTAAGCTGCTTGCTTGCCTGCTTGCGACCGGCGCGATGACGTCGGGCGCGTTCGGCACCGGCTTCGGCCTCGGACAGCCGATCGACCGCGCAGCGCTCGCCGCGTGGGACATCGACGTCGCGCCGGACGGCGGCGGCCTGCCGCCCGGCGCGGGCACGGTCGCACGCGGCGGCCGCGTGTTCGCGGACAAATGCGCGATGTGTCACGGCGCCGACGGCGAAGGCGGCGTCGGCGATCCGCTCGTCGGTGGCGCCGGCTCGCTCACGAGCGCGAAGCCCAAGAAGACGGTCGGCAGCTACTGGCCCTACGCGACGACGCTGTTCGACTACATTCGCCGGGCGATGCCGTACAACGCGCCGCAATCGCTGAGCGCGGACGACGTCTATGCGGTCACCGCATACGTCCTGCACCTGAACGGCATCGTGTCCAGCGACGCCCGGCTCGACGCGCGCACGCTGCCGCGCGTGCGGATGCCGAACCGTGACGGCTTCGTGCCCGATCCGAGGCCGGGCAAGCTATGACGTGTCCCGCTTCGCTTGCCCCATCGAGCGGCCCACCCGCGCGAGTCGCGTCGCGCTTTTCAGCAAGGACCCCGTGATGAGCGATCCCTCCGTCGCCGCCCCGCTCGCATCGTCGCCGTTCGTCGACGTTCGTTCGCCGGCGGACTTCCCCGACAGCCCCGTGTCGCGCACCCTCTCGCAGCCGCTGATGCTCGGGCTGTTCCTGCCGATCCAGGCTGGCGGATGGAGCGCATCGACGCTGCCGCGCTCGACCGACTGGACGTTCGACTACAACGCCGAGCTGGTCGCGCGCGCCGAGGCGCTCGGTTTCGATCTCGTGTTCGCGCTGTCGCAATGGCTGCCCAAAGGCGGCTACGGCGGCGTGTTCGACGGCCACGCGCTCGACTCGTTCATGACGCTGGCCGCGCTGACGGCGCGCACCGAGCGGATCATCCTCGTCGCGACGAGCCACGTGCTCTACGGGCCGTGGCATCCGCTGCATTTCGCGAAATTCACCGCGACGCTCGACCACATTTCGCGCGGACGCTGGGGCATCAACGTGGTGACCGGCCACCGCGCGATCGAACACGAGATGTTCGGCTGGAACCGGATCGAACACGACCGGCGCTACGAGATGGCCGCGGAATTCCTCGACGCGGTCCAGCAGTTGTGGGCGCAACCGGACAATTTCAGCTACACGCCCGAACTGTCGAGCTGGCGGCTCGGCGGCGCATTCGTGACGCCGAAGCCGCGCTACGGCCGCCCGCTGCTGATCAACGCGACGGGTTCCGACGCCGGTATCGCGTTCGCCGCACGCTATTCGGACATCGTGTTCGTCACCAGCCCGGCCGGCCCCGACGCCGAACGCGCGATCGACGCGCTGCCCGCGCATACCGCCCGCGTGAAGGCGGCCGCCGCCGCGCGCGGTCGCACGATCCGCACGCTGCTCAATCCGCTCGTGATCTGCCGCGAGACGGCGGCCGAAGCACGCGCGTACCGCGACGCGATCGTCGCGCATGCGGACGAAGGCAGCTTCCACCGCTTCGACAGCGACGCGCACGCGTGGCGCGGCGGGTTCGAGCAGCGTGCGCAAGCCGCCGCGCGCGCGATCGGCGGCAACATCTCGATCACCGGCTCGCCTGAGGAAGTCGCCGACACCATCGTGCGGCTGCACCGCGCGGGCATCGACGGCATCCAGTTGAGTTTCTACGACTTCAAGCCCGATCTCGACTTCTTCGGCGAGCGCGTGCTGCCGCTGCTGCGCGAAGCCGGCTTGCGGCGTTGAAGTCGGCGCTGCAACGCGGCGCGACGGCGTAGCAGCAACCGCCCGCGGCCGTCGTCAGAACACGCGCCCTTCGGTCAGGTGCGTCGTCACGCCGTTCAACACGTAATCGCCCACCACGCGCGCCTTGTGCAGCAACGGGTTGTGGCTGAAGATCGTGCGCAGGTTGCGCCAGTGGCGATCGAAGTTGTGCTCGCGCGCCGTTGCCGACGCGCCGCCCACTTCGAACAGCCGCTCGGCCGCATGCAGCGCGAGCTTGCTGACGATCAGTTGCGTGCGTGCGGTCGCGAGGGCGCTGTCGAGCACGAGCGTATCCGCATCGGCGGCGCCCGCCTCGATCGCATCGGCGGAACGGTCGAGCGCACGCGCGTTTTCTCGCACGAGCGCGTCGATCGCATGGCTGTGCGCGGACAGCTCGCCGACGATCTGCTGGATGAAGTGATCGTCGCGCGCGGTCGCCGCCGGGCTGTGCAGCGCGGGACGACCATGCGCGAGCACGTAGCGGCGTGCATCGGCCACCACGTTGCGCACGATGCCCGCGCCGGTCGCGACCAGATGCAACTGCCGCAGCGCGCCGCAATGCCGGCCGACGAGCGTCGACCCGTCGCGTGGGGCGACTTCGTCCGCGAACACCTGCACGTCGTTCAGCACCAGGCTGCCGCTCGCGGTCATGCGCTGGCCCATGCCATCCCAGTCGTCGAGCACCTGCAGGCCGTCGCGCGCCACCGGAACGATCACGGCGAGCGCGTCGCCCTGCTCGTTCTCCACGTTGATGCGCGCGAAATCGGCAAACGCGGTGCCCGTCGAATAGTATTTGCGACCCGTCACGCGATGGTGATCGCCGTCGCGGCGCAGCACGGTCGTGTTCTCGCCCGGGCGCGACGTGCCGCGTTCGGTCGACGCGCCGCCGAAGATCGCGCCGGCCAGCACACGCTCGAGCTGCACGTCGTTGAACGCCGTACGCGGCGACAGCCGCAGCGTCTCGGTCTGGTCGTAGTGGATGCGCAGCGCATGCGCGAGATTCGAATCGGCGGCCGCCAGCGTCGCGATCGCATCGAACAGGTCGACCAGCGTGCCGCCCAGGCCGCCGCGTGCGACCGGAATCCGCAGCGCACCCAGCGCCGAGCGCCGGAAGAGCGCGAAGCCGTCGAACGGCAGTTCGCGACGCGCCTCGCGCTGGGCGGCATCCTGCCCGATCGCAGTCGCGAGATCGGGCAGCGCGGCAAGCGCGTCGCGCAATGCGTCGCGCGGATCGACGGCATCACGGGCAGTCATTCGGCAGGTCCTTGTTCGGGCAGATCGGGGAATGTCGCGGCAGCGCGCGACGGGGCGTACGTTACACGCCGTCCGCTGAGTATAGGGACGCACCCGGCGCGCGTGAAAAGCCGATTTCAGCTTACGTTATGCCCGCGCCGGGATTGATCGCGGACGGACGCGTCAGTGCTGAATCCCCCAGCGCCGCACGGTCGCGCGTTCGAGCGTATCGAACACGAGGTTCTCGACCAGCAGCCCGATCACGATGACGGCCGCGAGGCCCGCGAACACGCGGTCCGTGTACAGCTCGTTGCGGTTCTGGAAGATGTACCAGCCAAGGCCGCCCTGCCCCGCGCTCGCGCCGAACACGAGCTCGGCCGCGATCAGCGTGCGCCACGCGAAGGCCCAGCCGACGCGCAGGCCCGACAGGATCGACGGCAGCGCGGCCGGCACGAGGATCAGCGCGATCTGGCGCAGGCCCGTGAGCCCGTAGTTGCGGCCGGCCATTTTCAGCGTGGCGGGCACGCCGACGAAACCGGTATAGATGCTGAGCGCGAGCGGCCACAGCACCGCATGCACGAGCACGAACAGCAGGCTGCCGGTGCCGAGCCCGAACCACAGCAGCGCGATCGGCAGCAACGCGATCGACGGCAGCGGATTGAACATCGACGTGAGCATCGTCAGCAGATCGCGGCCGATGCGCGTGGATACCGCCAGCGACGTCAGCGCGAACGCCAGCAGCACGCCCAGCGCATAGCCGCGCAGCAGCACCGACATCGAGATGCCGGTCTTGACCAGCAGTTCGCCCGACTCGATGCCCTGCACGAACGCGGCCAGCGTCGCGCCGAAGGTCGGGACGAGCAGATCGTTCGCGACGATGCGCGCGACGATCTCCCACACGGCGATCAGCACGAGCGCGATGACGCCGCGGCGAGACCACGTGGCACCGGCGATGCGGCGCGACAGCGGCGCCGGCGCCGCGCGTTCGGCGTCGGGCAGCGGGTCGAGCGGACGCGTGTATTCGGCGCGCACGGGCGGCAGCGGCGGCAGGACCGGATCGATCGTACTCATGATGCGGCGTCCTCCGTCGTCGGTACGTGCGGTGCGTCGGTGTCGAACAGCAGGCGGTGGATCCGCGCGACGTGGTCGCGGAAATCGCCGGTGTCGACGTTGTCGAGCGAATGCTCGTGACTGTTGAGTTCCGCCCGCACGCGGCCCGGATGCGGCGACAGCAGCAGAATCCGGTTGCCGACCACGAGCGCCTCCTCGATCGAGTGCGTGACGAACAGCAGCGTGAAGCGGAATTCGTCCCACAGCCGCAGCAGTTCCTCCTGCATCTTGCGGCGCGTGAGCGCGTCGAGCGCGGCGAACGGCTCGTCCATCAGCAGCACGCGCGGCTGCATCGCCAGTGCCCGTGCAATCGCGACGCGCTGCTTCATGCCGCCCGACAGCGTATGCGGATAGGCATCGGCAAACGCGCTCAGGCCGACCTTGTCGAGATAGTGCAGCGCGCGCTCGCGGGCTTCGGCGCGCGACAGCTTCGCGGCGGCGCGCAACGGAAACGCGACGTTCTCGACGACCGTCTTCCACGGCGGCAACTGGTCGAACTCCTGGAACACGACGACGCGGTCGGGCCCCGGCCCGCGCACGGGCCGGCCGTCGAGCGCGATCGAACCCGAGACGGGCTCGATGAAGCCGGCGATCGCCTTCAGCAACGTCGACTTCCCGCACCCCGACGGGCCGAGCAGCACGAAGCGGTCGCTGCCGTACACGTCGAAGCTCACCTGATGCGTCGCGCGCACGATCCGCGCGCCGCTGCGGTATTCGAGGCTGACCTCGTCGATGGCGAGCAGGCGTTCGCTGTGCGCGCCGGCCTGCGCGGCATGCGCCGCCGGCCGCCCGGCGGCACCTGCATCGGATGCGGCGGACGCGGCCGGCGACGCGCCGCCGCGTGCCGCATACGGCGGCAACCAGGTTCGGGGAGAAGTGGCGTTCACGATCGAATCTCTTGCGGGAAAAGCATCAACATACGGCCGGGCGTCGTGCGGACCAACCATCGATTGCGCATATCGAAACCGCGCCGATGCATAAGCGTCGAACACGGCGTCGCAGCATCGGCGTCGCTCAACTGCCGCCGGCCGTTGCCGGATCGTCGAAGAAGTAGTCGCGCCACGACTTCGGTTCGTTGCGGATCGCGCCGGTGCGATGCATGAACTGCGCGAGCGGCAGCGTGTTCTGCGGCGCGGTCTTGAACTGCACCTGCGGATTGCGCAGGATCTTCAGCAGCAGCGCGCGATCGATCTTCGACCCGTTCACGCGAATATAGGTATCGGCCGCGCGCTCCGGGTCGGCCGCGATCTGCCGTGCGGCGTCGGCCAGCGCGGCGACGAACGCGCGGTAGGTCTTCGGGTTGTCGTCGCGGAATTTCTCGGTCGCGTACAGCACCGTCGCGGAGCTCGGGCCGCCCAGCACGTCATAGGAATTCAGCACGATGTGCGCGTTCGGGTTACCGGCGAGCTCCTGCTCCTGGAACGGCGGATTGCCGAAATGGCCGGTGATCACGTTGCTGTTCGCGAGAATCGCGGCCGTCGCGTCGGGGTGCGGGATCGCCTGCGTGAACGCGTCGAGCTTGTCGAACTGCTTGTCGCCCCACTGCTTCGCCGCGGCGTACTGCAGCACGCGCGACTGCACCGACACGCCGACCGCCGGCACCGCGATGCGGTCCTTCGCGCTCAGGTCGGCGATCGTCTTCACGTTCGGGTTGCTGCTGACGAGGTAGTACGGAAAATTGCCGAGCGACGCGACGCCCTTCACGTTCTGCCGGCCGCGCGTGCGGTCCCACACGGTCAACAGCGGCCCGACGCCCGCGCCCGCGACGTCGACCGCGCCGGACAGCAGCGCGTCGTTCACGGCCGCGCCGCCCGACAGCCGCACCCAGTCGACCTTGATGTCGAGGCCGGCCTTGCGCCCTTCCTTCTCGATCAGTTGCTGGTCGCGCGCGACGTTCAGCATCAGGTAGACGACGCCGAACTGCTCGGCGATGCGGATGCGGCCCTCCGCGTGCGCGGCTTGCGGGATGACCGCGCCCGCGAAGGCGAGCGCGGCGGTGAGCGTGGCCGCCAGCGCGCGACGCGCCGGCAAGAACGAGAACGACATCGGAACTCCGGTCAGGAAGGGGCGGAAATGAATGACGGGGGCGTGCGGTTCAGAAAGGCGCGTCGCCTTCGATCGTCGTGCGGTACAGCTTGCGGCGCAGGTGGTCGGGCGTGCCGGCGGCGAGATGCATCAGCGAACGGTTGTCCCAGAACACCAGATCGTGGTCGCGCCATGCGTGCCGATACAGGTGCTCGGCGCGCACGCTGTGCGCGAACAGTTCGTCGAGCAGCGCGCGGCTTTCGTCTTCCGGCAGCCCGACGATGCGCGTCGTGAAATGCTCGCTGACGAACAGCGCCTTGCGGCCGGTTTCCGGATGCGTGCGCACGACCGGATGCACGACCGCGGCGACCTGCGCGATCTGCTCGGGCGACAGGTTGGGCCGCCACGGGCTGCGCGCCTGCAGTTCCGCATAGCGCGCGAGATACGTATGCTCGGCGCGCCGCCCTTCGACCGCGCGGCGCAGGTGGGCCGGCAGCGTGTCCCACGCGAGATGCATGTTCGCGAACAACGTGTCGCCGCCTTCGGCCGGCAGCTCCTGCGCGTGCAACAGCGAGCCGAGGCTCGGTTTTTCCTTGTACGACAGGTCGGAGTGCCAGAAATGGCCGGCATCGCCGAGCCCGACCGGTTTGCCGTTCTCGACGATGTTCGACACGATCAGCACTTCCGGGTGACCGGCCAGCGCGAACTGGTGCAGCACGTGAATCTGCAGCGGGCCGAAGCGGCGGCTGAATGCGATGTGCTCGTCCGGCGTGATGCGCTGGTCGCGAAACACCAGCACGTGGTGATCGAGATGCGCACGATGGATGCGCGCGAAATCGTCGGCATCGAGCGGTTGCGACAGGTCGAGGCCGATCACCTCGGCGCCGAGCGGCGCGTCGAACGGCACGATGTCGAAATGCTGCGCCGCGCCGTCCGGCCGCAAGGCGGGATGCCCGGCGGAAAGCGTTGCGGCGTCGCGGATGGCGGTAGTCGTCACGGCACGGCCCCTGATTCGGTCAAAACGCGAATCTACGAGTGCGTGCCGGCGTGCGTCAACGAAGCGATTCGGATACGTTTATCTGCTGCGGTGATAAAGATCGCTGCTCGCGCATACGGCGCCGATCGGGGCGGAATCGTCCAGGCGGCCCGATGAACAAAGGTTCCGATCGCGTTCAGCCGCGTCGGCCCACGCACGGCGAGCCGACTATGGCTGCCCTGCACCGCCCGACGCACCATAGATCTGCCCGGTCACGTAGCTCGCGCGCGACGAAAGCAGTTCGACATAGATCGATGCGATCTCGGCCGGTTGTCCCGGCCGCCCCATCGGTACCTGCTCGCCGAATTTCTCGACGTTGTGCGTCGTCTGTCCGCCGCTGACCTGCAGCGGCGTCCAGAATGGCCCCGGCGCAACGCCGTTGACGCGGATGCCGCGCTCGATCATCTGCTTCGCGAGCCCCTTCGTGAAATTCGCGATCGCCGCTTTCGTCAACGCGTAGTCCAGCAGGTTCGCGGACGGATCGTACGCATTGACCGACGTCGTGTTGACGATCGCCGAACCGGCCGGCATGTGCGGAATGGCGGCCCGCGTGATCCAGAACATCGCATAAAGATTGGTGCGCAGCGTCCAGTCGAACTGCTCGGTGCTGATGTCGAGGATCGATTCGTGGCTCTGCTGGCGGGCCGCGTTGTTCACGAGGATGTCGAGCCCGCCGAGCGCGGCGACGGCCCGCTCGACGAGCCCGTTGCACGCGCCTTCGCTGCGGATGTCGACCGGCAGCGGCACGGCCTTGCGCCCCGCGCTGCGGATCAGGTCCACGACTTCGCGCGCATCGGGCTCCTCGTCGGGCAGATAGACGATCGCGACGTCCGCGCCTTCTCGTGCACAGGCGATCGCGACCGCGCGGCCGATGCCCGAGTCGCCACCGGTGATCAGCGCCTTGCGGCCGTCGAGCCGGCCGCTGCCGCGATAGCTGCGCTCGCCGTGATCGGGGCGCGGCGTCATCCGGCCCGCGAGGCCCGGCCACGGCTGGTGCTGCTGCGGAAACGGCGCATGCGGATAAAGCGTGCGCGGATCGCGCGGCGCAGGGTCGCCGGCGTCGGCCGGGCCGCCCGTCTGCGCGATCGTCGGCAGGGCGACGCTGGCGACCAGTCCGGCCGTCGTGCCCTGCACCCATTTGCGACGGGATTCGGAAACTTCGTCTGATGACATGATGGACTCCGGTGCGTGGTTGGCGGTGTGGAACCGGACGCGACCATTCGGCCGACGCGCGCGCTACAGCGGCCGCGGCCGATTTCCAGAATCGTCCGGCGCGTCGTGCTCGTCCGGCCACGGCTGGCCGGCCGGATCGCGCACCTCGGTCTGGCGCGGGTCGTCCGGCACGACCTTGCGTGCCTGATCGTCCGGAATCGTGTCGAGTTCGCCGCCGCCCGGCGCGTGGCCGGGGCGCGCGGTCGATTCGCCGCCGCCGGGGGTCGGGTTGCGCCGCTGCGGCGCGTCGGCCGCCTCACGCGCCGCGTCGGGCGGCGCGGGATCCTGCCGTTGACTGTGCTCGGTCATGAATGTCTCCCTGTCCGGATGAGGACTGCGTTGCGCCGCACCACGCCGCGACGGGCGATGCGGCGGCCTGCACCGTTTTCAGCAAGCGACATGCCGTCATCGGGCTGCGTCTGCGCACCGCCAGCCGGTCGATCCGCTACAGAAATTACAAGCGACGCGTCATCTGGCGCAGTCAGGACAGCGCACGCGGCCGTGCCGATGCGGAAACGAAACGCGGCACGCACGATGCTCGAAAGCGGCATGCCGGCTGCACGCCGGCGCCCTTTCGATGCCGAGGAGGACGATCATGAGCGCGACGCACGCGACGAACGCGACACCGAACGACGAAGACATGACCGACACGCCGGACATTCCGCCGCCGGAGCCCGACGACGAGCGCCACGACGACCTGCCCGACTTGCCGGACCCGACCGAAGTGGGCGAGGACGGCTAACCGATCGCGCGAACCGTGCCGCCTGCCGGATTTTCGACACCGCCGGCCGGCGGCCCGCGCTTCACCGCGTGCGCCGCCTTTCGTGCGCGACCTCGCTGGTCGGCAACGCATCGACGTCCTGCAGCGGCTCGCCCGGAACGCGGCGCTTCGCGGCCTGGTCGGCCGGCAAATCCGCCGTCTGCTCGGCGCGCCCGTCCGCGCTGCTGCCCTGCGCATCGAGTTGCTGCTCGGCCCGCTGCCAGTATTCGTCGGCCCTGCCGTCGGGCGCGCCGTCCGCCTGCCACAGCTGGTACGCCCGCTCGCGAATCTGCGTTTCCCTGTCTTCGTCCATGTCGTTCTCCGTGTCTGCCATGGCGATCACCGATCCGGGCGCGACGGCGCCGATACCGCGCCGAGCGTCGAAGACATCGCGCCGTCGGCGGCCGTCGCCAGATCACCCAGCGCGACGATGCCGACCAGCCGCTTCTGCCGGTCGACCACCGGCACGCGACGAATCTGCGCGTCTTCCATCTTCTTTTGCACCGCCGAGATGTCGTCGTCCTCGTAGCACCAGTTCGCGGGCCCGCTGACGACGCCCTCGATCGATTCGTTCGGCGGCACGCCCATCGACACCGCGCGCACGACGATGTCGCGGTCCGTCAGCATGCCGATCAGCCGCGTGCCGTCGCACACGGGCAGCGCGCCGACGTTCAGGTCGCTCATCAGCTTGGCCGCATCGCGCAGGCTCTGCGTCGGGCCGATGGTCGCGGCGTCGCGCGTCATCACTTCCGATACACATGTCATGTTTCGCTCCTTGATAAGCCGCCCACGGCGGCCTGCGCAATGCAGCATCGCGCGTTCCGGCCGCCGCGCGCGTCAGTTCTCCGTCGAGCAGCGCACCGACGTCAGGCCGGCCGACTCGACGATCCGCATCAGTTGCTTCAGCATCACGTCGGCGCCGGCCGCTTCGCGCCACTGCACGAACAGTTCTTCCTGGCGCACCGCGCGCGCGGTCGTTTCGCAGAAGCTTTTCGTCCGGCACGTGAAACCCGTATCGCGCAGCTTCGTGGCCAGTTGTTCGCGTGCAGCCGAGCCGAGCGGATATTCGACCGTCACCAGCGCGGTCCGGACGCCCCGCAAGCGCCGCTCGACGAACCGCAGCGGCCAGACGACCAGCAGCGCGAGCACCAGCCCGAGCGCGCCGAGCGACAACTGGCCGCCGCCGATGCACAGCCCGATGACCGTCACGAACCACAGCGTCGCGGCCGTGGTGACGCCGGACACCAGGCCGTCGCGATGAAGGATCGCGCCGCCGCCGATGAAGCCCATCCCGGTCAGGATGCCGAGCGGCAGCCGCATCAGGTCGAGCACCGAGAACGCGCCCTCCGGCTTGCCCGCCTGCAGCAGCAGCGCATTGACCTGCAGCATCGACAGGCACGCGGCGAGACAGACGAGGATCGTCGTGCGCAGTCCGGCCGTCTTGCCGGATTCGCTGCGATCGAAGCCGATCAGGCCACCCGCGACGAGCGCCAGCCCGATCCTGACGAGAACGTCGTGCCACTGCAGTACGACCGGCATCGGTTCCATGCGCGCCTCCCGTGCAAATCGTCATGTGTCGGGGCGCGAACGCCGCCGACGACGCTTGCCGGTCGCAAGGCTCGGGCCTGCTTTCCGGGTAGGCGGCGGGTGTAGCAAGTCGAATGGGATTGTAGAAAGGGGCGTTCTGCGCACACTGTGCGTCAGCGGCGAAGGTGCCGGAGCTGTGCGCGGGATCGCCTGCCGCTGCTCGAGGCGCGGAACGGCGGCGGACGGATTGCCGCTGCGGGCATCCATCGGAGCCCTGTCCGGCGTGCCCGTCGGACGCGCGCACGCAGGCGCCGACGCCGTCTTTCTCCGTATCCGGTCAGATACGGACCTCGCCTCCACCCTCCTTTTCTCACCGTCCGTTCCCAATCGGGAACGAAATCACGCCGCCGCTTATCGGAACACTCCATTCGTTCCCGCACGAATACGAATCACGGTCCAAGCCGGCGAGTTATGCAATACTGTTCCCGTTCGGATACGAAGCACGGAGAATGTCATGTCGGAGTCCCAATCCGTCGACACGATCGGCGCGCTCGCCCATTTCATTCGCGCGGCGCGAATCCAGCAGGGGTTCACCCGGGACGAACTCGCGAACGCGACCGGGCTGTCGCCGAAATTCATCAGCCAGGTGGAAGCCGGCAAGCCGACCGCACAAATCGGCAAGGTCATGCTGCTGCTGAGTGAGCTCGGCGTGCGGCTGTACGCCGAGTCGGCGATCGAGATTTCCGAAGCGACCGCGCTGAAGGCCACCCAACGCCGCAGGAGCAGCCATGGCGGCTAGAACGCTGATCGCGTCCGCTAACGGCGTGCGCATGGGCACGCTGGCCGACGACAAGGGGATCTGGTCGTTTGCGTACGACCCGCAATGGCTTGCGTCACCCACCGCGTATCCGCTGTCGCCGGCGTTTCCGCTCCGCGCAGACGTGTTCACCGACACGTCCACCGATCGCCCGGTCCAGTGGTTCTTCGACAATCTGCTGCCCGAGGAAGGCATGCGCACGTCGCTCGCGCGCGAGGCGAAGGTCGATGCGGCCGACGCGTGGGGCCTGCTCGCGTACTTCGGCCGCGAATCGGCCGGCGCGCTGACGCTGCTGACCGACGGCGAGCAGGAAACGCCCGGCGACCTGCAACCGCTGCCGCTCGACGAGCTCGAGCACCGGATCCAGGCGATGCCCGAGCGCGCGCTGACAGCCACCGCGCCCAAGCGCATGTCGGCGGCCGGCGCGCAGCAGAAACTGCTACTGGTGCTGCGCGGCGACGCGCCCGACTACGCGCTGTTCGAGCCGGTCGGCAGCGAACCGTCGATGCACCTGCTCAAACCCGACATGCGCGCGGCCCGCTATCCGCATTCGGCGATCAACGAGTTCTTCTGCATGCGGCTCGCGAAGAAGATGGGGCTCGACGTGCCCGACGTGCATTTCCTGCGCGCGCCGTCCGCCTGCTACGTGATCGACCGGTTCGACCGCGACGTCGCGTCCGAACGGGCCGCACGCGTGCATACGATCGACGCGATGCAGTTGCTCAACTACGACCGCGGTTTCAAGTACCAGCGAGCGAATGCGCAGGAGCTGGCCCGCGCGATCGACCGCACCAGCACGCGCGCGCTCACGCGTCTGTCGGTGTTCCGCTGGACCGTGTTCAACGTGGTGGTCGGCAATGCCGACGCGCACCTGAAGAATCTGTCGTTCTTCGTCGACGCGCGCGGCTACCGGCTCGCACCGTTCTACGACATCGTCAGCACGGTCGTGTATCACACGCCGACGCACCGGCCCGACCACCGCGGCGATCATTGGCCGCACTG
Source organism: Burkholderia sp. 9777_1386 (assembly GCF_015712265.1). Lineage (NCBI taxonomy): Bacteria > Pseudomonadati > Pseudomonadota > Betaproteobacteria > Burkholderiales > Burkholderiaceae > Burkholderia > Burkholderia sp. 9777_1386. The sequence continues at coordinate 23,229 of NZ_JACCQB010000028.1, forward strand.
CGAGCTGACGATGCCGCTCGGGAATGCGACGCGGTTCGCCGATATCGACACGAATGCGCTGGTCGCATTCGGTCATGCGCTAGGGCTCAGGGAGAAAGCGGCCACCAGCGAACTGCAGCGCTTTCTCGAGCCGCTCGATCGTCACGTCGGAGAGACGCTCGATGAAGTGCGAAACATCGCGCATCCGGACGCCGGGGAAATGCGGTTGCTGAATTCGATCGCCGCGATGCCGATCGCGGCGATGGGGCGCGCGCTGCGGCAGGCGCGCGGATAGGTTGCCGCGCGCGGGTGTCGTACCGCCGCCGATACCCGCGCGCCGCCCGGCCCGGCGAATACCTGGGCGTCAGCGCCGCCCCGCAAAGGCATCGACGCCCGTCGCCGCCGCGGACCACGCCCACAGCCGCGCCGCGTCCTCCGGATCGATCGCATGCGGCCGCACGCCCGATTCCTCGTTGCCGCGCGTCACCGTCGCGACGTCGCAATCCTCGCAATAGACACCGCCGAGATCGGCCAGGCGCGGCGACGTCGCCGCCCATACCTGGGTTGCCGCGCCCTGCGCGGGCGTCTTGAAAGTCGGATCGATCGGCACGCCGTGCTCGTCGATCCAGCCCTGCGCCATCATTTCCTCGCGCGTCAGATGACGCTGCAGCGGCGTCGCGATCTTGCCGGGATGCAGCGAATACGCGCGGACACCGAACGGCGCGCCGAGCACGTCGAGCTGCACCGCGAACAACGCGTTGGCCGTTTTCGACTGCCCGTACGCCAGCCATTTGTCGTACCCGCGCGCGAAATCGATATCGTCCCAGCGGATCGGCGACAGCCGGTGCCCGAGCGACGACACCGCGACCACGCGCGCGCCGTCGCCGTGCGCGATCGCCGGCCACAGCCGGTTGACGAGCGCGTAGTGACCGAGGTGATTGACGGCCAGCTGCGCTTCCCTTCCGTCGCCCAAGCGAGTCTCCGGGCACGCCATGATGCCCGCGCTGTTGATGACGATGTGCACGTCGCGCCGCGCGTCGACGAACCGCGCGGCGAATGCGGCCACGCTCGCGGCGTCCGCGAGATCGAGCGTCGCGATTTCCACGCCGTCGATGTCGCGCGTCGCCTCGCGCGCGGCCGCGACGCTCCGTGCGCCGACGACGACGTGCGCACCGGCCTGCGCCAGCGCCCGCGTGGTTTCGAGGCCGAGACCCGAATGGCCGCCCGTGACGATGGCGGTCTTGCCGTGCAGGTCGAGGCCGGCCAGGACGTCGCTCGCCGTCGAGGCGGCGTCGAATCCGGAATGAAGGGGATGCTGCCTGCTCGTCATCGAAGGCTCCAGGAACGGGGTGCGAAGCTCGAGGCCGCCCATCGGCCGCGTCACTGCACGAACCCATTCTCCGGCCGCGCATCCGGACCGTGAATGCAATAGAATCCGGTTTTTCGTCGAGATCGTCCGGGAATTGCGCGTGGACCCGCTATCGGAAGTGCTGTCGCTGCTGGAAACGCGCGACTCGTTTTTCACCGGCCTGCGGGCCGGCGGCCCGTGGGCGGTCGACCTGCCCCCGCCCGACGGAATCAAGTTCAACGCGGTGGTCGAAGGCAGTTGCTGGCTGACCGTCGACGGTGCGGGGCCACCTGTTCGGCTGCGTACGGGAGACTGCTTCCTGCTCGCCGCGCCGCGGGCATTTTCGCTGGCGAGCGATCCGTCGGTCGCGCCGGTGCCGGCCGCCGACGTGTACCGGCATGTCGAACGCGGTATCGCGCACTATGGCGAGCCGGCCGACTGCTTTCTGATCGGCGGCCGCTTCGCGTACGAGGAACGCATGCCGCTGCTGCTCGGCAGCCTGCCGCCCGTGGTGATCGTGAGCGGGGATTCCGAATCGGCGGCGGTGCTGCGCTGGTCGCTGCAGCAACTCGCACGGGAATTCGGCGCGTCGTCGCCGGGCGGGTCGCTGATGATCCGGCATCTCGGACACATGATGCTGGTGCAGATCCTGCGGCGCTACGTGGACACCGGCGCGAACGGCGATGTCGGGTGGCTGGCCGGGCTCGCGGATGCGCGGGTCCGCGCGGCGCTGGCCGCGATTCACGCGGCGCCCGAGCGGCGCTGGACCGTCGACGCGCTGGCGGCCTGCTGCCACGTATCGCGGTCGACGTTCGCGCTGCATTTCAAGCGGCGGCTCGGGTTCGGGCCGCTCGAATACGTGCTGCGCTGGCGGATCCAGCTGGCGATGCGCGAACTGCGCCGCTCGAACGCGTCGATCTCGACGATCGCGCAACGGCTCGGCTACGACTCGGATAGCGCGTTCGGCCATGCGTTCAAGCGGATCGTGGGCTGCTCGCCGCGCGCCTATCGTCATGACGTGACGAAGGAATCGGGCAACTAGCGTCGTGACTGCCTTCGTCGGGCTCGTGATGGCGCGACTCCGTCAACGCCATGCGTTCGTATCGCGACCGTCGGGATAAGTATTCTTATCACAATGCACCGATTTCTTTTCAAAACTCGGCCGCGTATCACTGCGCCGGTGCGCTGCCGCCGGTATGCCGCAATTCCCCGTCGATGTGCTGCGGCAGCCTCAGCAGGTTGAAGATCGGGCACACCGCTTCGACTGCCTGATGCAACGCGCGGATGGTCTCCGGCGGCTCCGGCGACACGATGTCGAGCGTATAGCGGATGTTGTGCGGGAATACCGGAACATGCTCGAACCCCGGCTGCTGCGCGAGCGGATGCTGGTCGCCGGTGACTTCGACTTCGATCGCATCGATCTTCAGGCCCCGCTCCGCGGCCTGGATCAACGTGATGTGCGTGAGGCAACTGCCGAGCACGCCGAGCTGCAGCTCCGGCGACGCGGGCCCGAGGTTGTAGCCCGCGAAATCGGGCGGGCTGTCGCTGATCACCTGGAAGTCGCGGATCCGGATCTCGCGCACACCGCTGCGGCCAAGCGCGCGCACGGTCGCCTTCAGTGGCGTCGCCTTGAAATCGGGATCGTTGCGGGCAGCCTGCTGCTTCGCGTGCCACGCATCGCGCTTGTGGGCGAGATAGTCGTTCAGGGTCGTCACGGTCAAGTCACGGGTAAGCGGCACGCACGGGACCGATCGGTTCGCTGCGTGCCGGGGCGATCAGTCGATCGCCGGAATCCAGGGGGCGGTTGCCGCGTCGCTCGCGCGGAACGCCGGAAACTTCGCGCCGAGTTTGGCCACGGTATGAATGTCGTTCTTCACGAGATCGTCGCGCGTGATCAGCGTCGGCTTGACCGCGATGCGCGCGCCCGGGTTTTGCCCGGCGACCAGCAGCGCCGCGGCCCGCACCGACACCGCGCCGACGACCGCCGGATTGGTCGCGGCCGTCGCGACCCACGCGCTGTTCGGTGCGCGAATCGCCTCGATGTCGGCCGTCGACACGTCCGCGCTGTAGATGCGGATTTTCGACGACAGCCGGGCCTCGTCGGCCGCGAGCTTCGCGCCGCGCGCGAATTCGTCGTACGGCGCGAACACCACGCGGATGTCCGGATTCGCGCGATACACGGCCGCCGCCTGGTTCGCGACCGATTGCGCGATCGGGTTGTCGACGGTGCCCCAGCGCGCCTTTTCCTGCACCTTCGGATGCGCGCGCTTGAAATCGCGCCACGCGGCGTCGCGCCGGTCGAGCGGCGCGAATCCGGCCACGTACACGTACCCGGCGGAGAACGCGTCGCCGTTGTCCTTCACGGCCTGATCGAGCAGCAGGTTCGCGAGGTCGCGATCGTTCTGCTCGATCTGCGGCACCTTCGGATTGGCGAGATCGACGTCGAACGCGACGACCTTGATCCCCTTGTCCAGCGCACGCTGAACGACGTCCTTCAGCGATTCCGGCAAGCCGTGATTGACGATGATCGCGGACACGCCGATGCTGATCGCCTGCTGGATCTGCTCGCGCTGCTCGGCCGCGTCCTGCCGGCCTTCGTAGATGCGCAGATCGACGCCGAGCGCGCGCGCCTGCTTCTGCGCGCCGGCTTCGTAGGCCTGGAAAAAATCGCCGGTCGACAGGTAGTTGACGAGCGCGATCTTCACGCCGCCCTTGTCGAACGGCGCGGGCGCGCCCTTGAGCGGGCCGGCGTGCGCGGTGGGCACACCGAGCGCGAGTGCGGCGCCCAATACGAGTGCACCGAGTTTCGGTTCGAAGCGCGACTTTCGGCGAAGCAACGAGCGCATGGCGTGTCTGTCTCCGTACAGGACGATATCGGCTCAATCTATCAGCACGGCACGCGAACTCAAACCGACCGATTCGGCAATCGATATTACTTTGGATAACAAACGGTTCAGCCCGGGCGTGCCTCGAACCCGTCCATTCCCGAGCCGACGCTTGGCGACCTCACCCGTCACGCCCGGGCATCCGCCCGGCGACCGATGCCGAACGTAAACGCCAAGGCCAGCACGAGCAGCACGCCCTTGATGAAATCCTGCATATAGTAGGGCGCGTTCAGCATCGTGAGTCCGTTGAGCAGCACGCCGACGAACACCGCGCCGACGACCGTGCCGAACACGTTGGGCCGCTTCGCGCCCCACACCGCGTAGCCGATCAGTGCGGCGGCCACCGCGTCGAGCAGCAGCGAGTGTCCCGCGCTCACGTCGCCGCGGCCCACCCGCGCGGCGATCAGCACGCCGCCCAGCGACGCGATCGCGCCCGACACGACATACGCGGCGACACGGTAGCGCGCGGCCGGTGCACCGGCCAGCCGCGCGGCCGTTTCGTTGCCGCCGATCGCATAGATCACGCGGCCCCAGCGCGTCGCTTCCATCGTGACGCAGGCCAGCACCGTCACGGCCGCAAGCACCAGCACCGGCAACGGTACGACGTCGAATACGCGCAGTCGGCCGAGCGCGAGGAACGCGTCGGGGAACACGCCCGTCGCATCCGTGCCGTCGGGCAGCACGGAGCCGGTCGCGAGCGAACGGCCGCCGGTCGGGATCAACTGCAGGCCGGCCAGCAGGAACAGCGTGCCGAGCGTCGCGAGCTGGTCGGGCACGCGCAGCCGCGTGATCAGCAAGCCGTTGAACAACCCGGCGGTCACGCCGAGCACGACGCACGCGATCACGGCCGCCCACGCGCTGCCGTGCCAGACGACCAGCACGTAGCTCGCGGCCATCTGCGCGGTCGCGGCCACGCTGCCGACCGACAGGTCGAAACCGCCGGCCGCGAGCGTGACCGTCACCCCGACGCCGAGCAACGCGACGATCGACACCGCCTGCAGGATGCTGAACAGATTGTCGAGGTTCAGGAACGCAGGCTCCCTGAGCGCAAACACCACCACGAGGACGGCCAGCACGAGCAGGATGCCCGTCCGTTCGAGCGCATCGCGGATGCGCGCCGGCCCCGTGCGCGACGATCGTTCGACGGGGGCGGCATGATGCACGGCGGAAGAAGAAGTCACGGGTTTCATGAGTGGGCACCCACGATGGAAGAAGTCGGAGACAGGCCATCGAGCGTCGCGCGATCGAACCGCACGATCCGATCGGCGATCTCGGCCGCTTCCTCGAGATCGCTGACGAACACGAGCGTCGCACGTTCATGCGCATGACGCCGCAGCGTATCGACGATATCGGCGCGCGCGCCCGCATCGATGCCCTGGAACGGTTCGTCGAGCAGCAACAGCCGCGCGGGCTCGGCGTGCCAGCGCGCGAGCACGACCTTCTGCTGGTTGCCGCCGGACAGGTGCGCGACGCGATCGTCCGGCCCCTCGCAGCGAATGCCGAACCGCGCGATCGCGGCCGCGGCGGCCGTGCGTTCGCGGGCTCGGCGCACCGCGCCGCCCGCGAACCAGCGCGACAGGAACGGAAAGCCGATCGTGCCCGCGATCGACGCGAACGGGACGCTGTCGGGAAACAGCGACGTGCGCCAGCGATCCTCGCCGGCCAGGAATACGCCGGCGCGAATCGCATCGGCCGGCGAACGTGGCCGCCATGGCCGTCCGTCGAGCGTCATCTCGCCGGCCGCCGCCCGCACCGCGCCGAAGATCGTCCGCGCGAAACGCGACTTGCCGCCGCCGACCGGGCCCGCGATCGCGACGATCTCGCCGCGCCGGACCTCGAGGTCGAACGGCGTGCTGGTCGGTGTCAGCCGGATCTGCCGCACGCTGAATCCCGAGCCGGAGCCTGAGCTCGATCCCGAGCCGGCCAGCCCCGCACGCGCCGGCGCGAGTGCCGGCGCCGGTGCACGCGTACGCGGCAACGGCCGGCCGATCATCGTTTCCACCGCGGCGTCGAAATCGATCGGCGCGGCCCAATCCGCGACGATGCGGCCGTCGCGGACGATCGCCGCGCGATCGGCGATGCGACGCAGATCGCCGAGCCGATGCGACACCAGCAGGATGGCGACGCCATCGCGACGCAATGCGTCCACCAGCTCGAACAGCCGCTCGGCCTCCGTCGCCGACAGGCTGGCGGTCGGCTCGTCGAGAATCAGCAACGACGGCTGCCCGGCCAGCGCACGCGCCAAGGTCACGCGCTGCTGGTCGGCCAGCGACAGCGATGCGAGCGGCGCCGCCAGATCGACGTCGAGCCCGACCCGCTCGGCAAGCGAACGCGCCGCGGCACGCCGCGCGGCCGGCGGCGCGCGCCACGGCGACGCCGGGTCACACAGCCGGTCCAGCAGCAGGTTGTCGGCGATCGACAGCGTCGGCACGACGGCGTCGACCACCGACTGGTGCACGGTCGCGACGCCGAGCCGCTTGGCCATGTGCGGCGACGCCGGCCGATACGGTTCGCCGCGCAGCGTCAGCGTGCCGCCGTCCGGTTGCAGCGCGCCGCTCAGGATCTTGACGAAAGTCGACTTGCCCGCGCCGTTCGCGCCCATCAGCGCGACGACTTCGCCGGCGCCGATCGACAGGTCGAGCGCAGCCAGCGCGACGGTCGCGTCGAAGCGTTTCGCGATGCCCGTGGCGCTCAGGACGGGCGGCGATGCCGATCGACGGGGTCGAGCTTCGCGCCGCGTCGCCTCCATGGTTTCGTTCGTCGCGCTATTCATGCCGGAAGATTCCGGTCGGCACGATGCAGATGCGGCAGGAACAGTACGTCATCGATCATGTCACGCCACTCCGATGAAAGTCGTTCGGCATTGGTCGGCCGGTCAGCCCGCTTCCGGCACGGGAAACCGGAACCACGCGCCATAGGCCGTGTCCGGCAGGCGGTCGCGGCCGCCCAGCCGTGAACGGAAGGTGCCGCTCGCCGGCGTCGTCCGGTACAGGCCGCGCTTCTTCAGCTCAGGCACGATCAGTTCGGCGAAATCGTCGAGCGTGCCCGGGCTGATCAGCGGGTTGATCATGTAGCCGCTCGTCGTCGACTGCCGCGCATGCTCGGCGAGCTGGTCCGCGACTTCGTCCGGCGCGCCGACGAGGATCAGGTCGGTGCCGCGCGTGACGCTCGCGAACTTGCGCCGCACGTCGCCCGCGGTGAGCGGCTTGCCGCTGCCGTCCGGCCGCACCACGTAGGACGTCAGGCCTTCCGTCTGCGTCGTCAGCGGTTCGTCGTCCGCATAGCGGTCGATGTCGATGCCGGTGTCGCCCGCATAGCTGACGAGTTGCGCGTGCTGGTGATAGTGCTGCTGCAGCGCGTGATACTTCTCCTTCGCATCGCTCGACGAGCGCGCCGTGACGATCCGCAGCACCGTCAGCGACTTCACGTCGTCCGCCGCGCGGCCGCGTTCGGCCGCGAGCCGCCGAATCTCGTCGAGGCCCGCGCGAATCTCGTGCGGATCCGATTTCGCGACGAACACCACCTCCGCGTGCTTCGCCGCGAACGCGCGCCCGCGCCCCGACCAGCCGGCCTGGATCAGCACGGGCGAGCGCTGCGGCGACGGCGCGCAGACGTGCGGCCCCTGCACGCGGTAGTGCGTGCCTTCGTGCGCGATCGGCCGCACGCGCTCGCCACGCGCATAGCGCGGCGCGTGCTTGTCGGCGACGACCGCGTCGTCCGCCCAGCTCCCTTCCCACAGCTTGTACACGACGTCGAGGAACTCCTCCGCGCGCGCGTAGCGTGCGTCGTGGCCGATCATCCGGTCGAGCCCGAAGTTGCGCGCCGCGCTCGTCAGGTAGGACGTCACGATGTTCCAGCCGATCCGGCCGTTGCTCAGATGATCGAGCGTGCTGAAGCGACGCGCGAGCGCGAACGGATGCTCGTAGGTCGTGCTCGCCGTCACGCCGAACGCGAGCCGTTCGGTCTGCGCGACGAGCGCCGGAATCAGCATCATCGGATCGTTCGCGGGTGCCTCGACCGCCCACTGCACCGCCGCGTCGGCCGACCCGCCATAGACGTCGTACAGGCCGAGCACGTCCGCGAAGAACAGCATGTCGAGATCGGCCTGCTCGGCCGTGCGAGCGAGATTCGACCAGAACGCGAGCGTATTCGCGCGCAGCCGTTCGTCGGCCGGATGGGTCCACAGGCTCGGCGCGCCGCCGCAGCCGACGCTGGCTTGTTCATACAGGGAAAACAGCAAGGGGCGAGGATCGGACATCGTCGAAATCGGTACCAAGGCAGGAATCAGTTGGGGGCCGCCCACGCGCCCGACGACGCGCGGCTGCGCCGTGCGGGCACGCGTTCGTCGGGCTGGCGCGTCAGGTAGCGATTGATGCGCTGCTCGACGCGGGCGGCGGGAATGGTCAGCAGCGCGACCAGCACGACATAGACGATCGCCGCACCGGCCAGCGGCTCGTACACGCGCAACGTCTCGAAGCGCAGCGTATTGGCCGTGCCCATCACGTCGAACACGGTCACGGTCGACGCGAGGACGGTCGATTTCAGCAGCAGGATCGCCTCGCCGGTGAGCGCGGGCAGCGCAAGCCGCCACGCACGCGGGCCGACGATGCGGCGCAGCACCTGCATGCGCGTCATCCCGTATGCGTGGCCGGCCTCGATCTCACCGGCTGGCACGCCGGCGATCGCGCCGCGCAGGATTGTCGCCACGTACGCGCTCTCGTTCACGCTCAGCGCGACGATCGCGTACCAGAACGCGTCGCGTAGCAGCGGCGACGCCCAGCTGTCGCGCATCCATTCGCGCGGGACGATCTGCCCGAATCCGTAGTACAGCAGATAGAGCTGAACGAGGAGCGGCGTGCCGCGGATCAGCATGAGCCAGCCGCGCGCGGACCAGCGCAGCGGCGCATGGCGCGCACCGGCGGCGAGCGCGAGCGGCACGCCCAGCAGCACGCTGGCCGCACCCGATACGAGCGTCAGCGCGAGCGTGGTCGGCACCGCGGCGAGCAGCTTCGGCATCACCGTGTCGAGCAGGAAAGGCAGCGAGAAGATCATGTCGTCGCGCGCGTCGTGCCGCGGTTCGCATGCCGCTCGAGCGCCGCGAAAATGCCCGTCGACGTGATGCTCAGCAGCAGGAACAGCGCGGCCGTGACCAGATAGAAGAAGACGTAGTGCCGCGTCGCACCGGCCGCGAGCTGGCTCGCCTTCAGCAGATCCGTGAACGATCCGAGTACGCTGATGAACGACGCGTCCTTGGTCGCGTTCAGCCACACGTTGCCGACGCCCGGCAGCGCGAGCCGCGCCGCGGCCGGGAGCCGGATACGCGTGAACGTCTGCCAGGGCGTCATCCCGTACGCGTGCGCGGCTTCGATCTGCCCGACCGGCACGTTGACGAGCGCCGCGCGCAAGATGTCGGTGAGATACGCACCCTGGATGAAACCGAGCGACAGCGCGGCGACGACGAACGGGTCGAACGCGAAGTCGCCGGCTACGATGCGGCTGCCGCGCAACGCGTTCTCGATGGCCGGTGCGACCGCGTAGAACGCGAGCAGCAGGCACAACAACTCCGGCAGCGCGCGCACGAGCATCGTGTAGAGCCGCGCCAGCCACACGAGCGCCGCGTATCGCGACAGCTTGCCGAGCGCGCCGGCGATGCCGAGCAGCACGCCGGTGCAGAACGACGCGGCCGCGACGCCGAACGTCAGCGCGAACGCGCCCGCGAACACGCGGCCATAACCGCCGTCGCCGAAGGCGAGCAACGCGAGCAGCGAATCGTCCGCGGCCATGCGCTCAACGCCCCTTCTCGATCGTGCCCTTCAGGTTCGGATAGCGGGCGGTGATCGCATCCCACGTGCCGTCCTGCTGCAATTGCGCGATCGCGGTCGACAGCTTGCCGCGCAGCGCATCGCCATGGCGCACGCCCGCGCCGATGCCGAGGCCCAGCACCGGATTGTCCGCGCACGTGGCCTTGACCTCGAAGTCCTTGCCGTCGCGCGACGCGAGGAACGCCGTGAACAGCCCCTTGCCTTCCTGCACGTAGTCGACGCGGCCGGACACCAGATCCGCGAGCGCATTGTCGAACTTGTCGAACGCCTTGACTTGCGCGTCCTGCTTGAAGCGGGCATCGAGGAACGCGGAGAAGTTGGTGCCGGCCTCGACGCCGATCACGCTGCCCTTGAAGGTCGCGGGCACCGCGCAGTCGACGCGGCGCCGGTCGCTTTTCGCGCCGACGAACACCGTCGGCGATTCGTAATACGCGCGGCTGAAATCGATGGCTTTCTGCCGCTCGCCGGTGATCGTCATCGACGACCAGATCACGTCGATCTTGCGGTTCTGCAACGCAGGAATCAGGCCGTCCCACGCGATGTCGGTGAGCTCGCACCGCACGTTCAGCTTGCCGCACGCGGCATCGAGCACGTCGATTTCCCAGCCCTTCCACTTACCGCCGGCGTCCTTCGAAAAGAACGGCGGGTACGATTCGGCGTCGATGCCGACGCGCAACGTCGGCTGGGCCGCATGGGAAACCGGCGCGAGGCCGAGCACGAACAGCGCGGCCGCGGCACGGCGGACCCTGGAACGCATCAAACGATTCATGTGGCGCATTTCTGAAATAACGTCGGAACGACCGGCGTGGCGGCCGGCAGGAGGCGAGACTGTAATGCGCGCCGAAGCGTGTACCAAATGGTTATTTTTTCGATGGATATCTGATCGCGCGATATGCGCCGGGCCGCGCACCGGCCAACGTCCTCGCCCGGTGCGCGGGTCATCCGTTCACGCTGCCACGGCCTCGCGCCGCAACGCCGGCAGTTCCAGGTTCGCGCGGAGATCGCCGCCTACATAGTCGGTATCGAGCAGGTCGCGCCGCCGCAATTCGGGCAGCAAGCCGTTGAGCAGCAGGTCCTCCTGATCCGGCTGGCCGAGCCCGTGCAGCGACAGCACGTCGACGAGCCCCGCGCGATAGCGCGTTTCGATCGCATCGGCGAGCTGCTCCGGCGTACCCGCGACGAACCAGTGCCCGGTCTCCTGCGCACGCACGATCAGCTCGCGCAGCGTCAGCCGCTGGCGCGCATAGCCGACGAAGATCGCCACGCGCCCGCGCCGGCGGTGCACGCTGTCGATCGCCGGCAGCAGCGATGCCGGCAACGGCTGGTCGAGCGGCAGGCCGCGCAGGTCGACACCGCCGCCGAGCATGTCGGCAAGCTTCAGCCTGCCCTGTTCGTAGTCGATGCGCTCATGCTTGTCGCGCAAGCGCCGCGCGACGTCGGCATCGGATTCGCCGATCACCGAATGAAACGAGTTCATCACGAGCGGCGGCCGGTCGCCGCGGCCGAATGCAGCCGCCTGCCGGTGCAGCTCGGCGACGAACGCGCGCGCATCGTCGAGCGTCGGCTGCGACGTGTAGACGACTTCCGCATACCGCGCGCCGAGCGCCACGCCGCCTGCCGACTGCCCCGCCTGAAACAGCACAGGCCGCCGTTGCGCCGAAGGCGGTACGTTCAACGGCCCCTGTACCTGGAAATGCGCGCCGCGATAGTCGATCGCGCCGAGCTTGAGCGGATCGACGGAGATGCCGCCACCCGGCCCGCGACGCGTCGCACGCGGATGGTTCGCATCGAACAGCGCGTTGACGACCTCGATGAACTCGGCCGCGCGCGCATAACGCTGCTCCGGGTCGGGCAGCGCGGCATCGCCGAAATTCTCCTCGCCGACCGACGACGTGACCGCGTTCCACGCGGCGCGGCCGCCGCTCACGTGATCGAGCGTGCCGATCAGCCGCGCGAGGTTGTACGGATGGTGATACGTCGTCGACACGGTCGCGACGAGCCCGATGGCCGAGGTCGCCTGACTCAGCGCCGCCAGCGCGACGATCGGCTCCTGGCTGCCGGTGGTCCCGGCGAGGCCGGCCGCATCGGCCTGCAGCAGATCGGCGGTAAAGAGGCCGGTGATCTTCTCGGCTTCCGCCTTGCGCGCGAGCGACGCCGCGCGCCGCACGCCCTGCCCGACATCCGCATCGCCGGGCGCGTACAGCACGCTCGCCGCGCCGACGAGCGTCTTGAGCCGTCTGCGTGCGCCGCTCATGACGCGGCTCCGGTCGTCGTGAAGGCCGTACGTCGTTCGCGTTGCTCATTCATTCGGATTCCTCGTGATTCCGTTCGGTCGGAGAATCGGGGCATGCCTGCGGCCATCGCGACGGCGAGCGTACTCGCGCCGGAGATCGTCGGGCAGGCTCCACGCACGCGCCGCGAGGCGCGCAGCCAACGACCATAACGCAAGCCCCCCGGTCGGCCGGAACGAATATTTTCGGCTTTCGATATTCTTCTTGATTGTTTGACCGTGCGAACGACGACGCAAAATAATTCGGCATGCCAAACCCGCTGATCCGGCCGTTTCGACCCGCGCCGATCGCTTCATCATGACGTTCGACGCCATCCGCTCCCACACCGATTCGTCCGCTTTGTCCGCGTTGCCGTTCCGCTTGAGCGTGCTCGACAAGAGCCCCGTCGCGCCCGGAGAAACCGCCGCCGACGCGCTGGCGCGCAGCGTCTCGCTCGCGCGCTTCGCCGATGCGGCCGGCTATCACCGCTACTGGCTCGCCGAGCATCACAACACGGCCGCGCTCGCGTGCCCGTCGCCGGAAATCCTGATCGCGCACGTGCTCGCGCAGACGCGGCGCATTCGGGTCGGATCGGGCGGCGTGATGCTGCAGCACTACAGTCCGTACAAGATCGCGGAAAACTTCAACCTGCTCGCGTCGCTCGCGCCCGGCCGCGTCGATCTCGGCATCGGCAAGGCGCCGGGCGGCCTGCCGCTGTCGACGCGCGCGCTGCAGGACGGCTACGATCCGGCGCGACGCGCGCCCTTCGCCGATCTGGCCCACGCGCTGAATCGCCATCTCCACGGTGACGATGCGACAACCGATGCGGCCGGCGAGGATGCGGCCACGCTGCATGCGACGCCGCGACCGCCAACGCCCGCGCAACCGTTCCTGCTCGGCGCGAGCGCGGAAAGCGCGACGCTCGCCGCACGGCTCGGCTGGGCGTTCGTCTACGCGTCGCACCTGAACGCATCGGCAACGGATCTGGCGCGAACGTTCGATACCTATCGGGAAGCGTCGGGCGGCCGCACGCCGCTGCTGGCCGTCTCCGCGATCGTCGCCGGCACCCGCGACGCGGCCGCGCGGCTCGCGAGCGGCCATCAGGGCTTTCGCGTGCAGGTGGGCGACACGCCGGCCGTCAACGTCGGCAGCGTCGAACAGGCGCATGCGTACATCCGTCAGGCCGGCGGCGGCCCGCACCGGATCGACCCGCGCGAAACGCGCATCGTGCACGGCACGCGCGACGACGTGCTGCGCGAGTTCGACGCGTTGCATCGTCGTCACGGGATTGCCGAATTCGTCGTCGACACGCCACTCGCCGATGCCGCACCGCGGATTGCGTCGCTGCGGTTGCTGGCCGGCGCGCCCGCCGACGATCACGACGCCGCGACGGCGCGCGACGGGTGGAACGCGCGCACGACCACGCATCAACCGCACTTCGAAGGCACCGCGCCATGACCGATACGATCCGCATCGCCGGCGCGGACGACGTGCCGGCCGTCTATGCGCTGCTGCAGAACGCCTACGCGCCGCTCGCGGCGCAGGGCGTGCACTTCACGATCACGCGCTCGCCGATCGAACGCGTCGCGCAGACCATCGCGCGCGAAACGACGTTCGTGCTCGAACACGCGACACCCGACGGCCGTACCGCCCTCGCGGCCACGTTGACCGTGCGGTTTCCGTGGGTATCCGGCGAACGCCATCGCACGCCCTATCCGTTCCTGCACTGGTTCGCGGTCGCGCCCGCGTTCAAACGACAGGGATTCGGACACGCGCTGATCGCGCACGTCGAGACGCAGTTCCTGGCGTCGCAGGTGAAGGCGCCGGCGACGTATCTCGCGACCGCGACCAACCATCCATGGCTGCCGTCGTATTACGAGCGCAGCGGCTATCAGCCGTTCGACCACTCGACGAATGCGCTCGGCACGCCGCTCGTCTGGCTGAGAAAAATCCTGATCCCGGATCTCTACCCGGCCCCGACAGCGGACGATACCGCCCGGGACCACGAGCGCATCCACGCGAACGCATGACGTGACGTGCCGCGCCGGCCCACATAAACGACGCGAACCGCATCCACCGCTATCCACCTCGTAAAAGGCTTTCTCGCATGACATTCGCATTTCCGGATTCCACGCCGCGCGCGTCGCGCCGCACCGTATCGGCTGCGCTGCTGCTCGCGCTCGCGCTGCCGCATGCGGCGTTCGCCCAGGGCGCGCCCGTCGCGGGCGGCACGCTGACCTGGGGCGTCGAAACCGAGCCCCGCACGCTGAACCCGCAACTGAACGGCCAGGACAAGGTCGAGCTGCTGCTGCGCAACGCGTATGAAAGCCTGCTCGCGCAGAAGCCCGACGGCAGCTACGTCCCGTGGCTCGCGACCGGCTACAAGGTCTCCGCCGACGGCAAGACCTACACGTTCACGCTGCGCGACGGCGTGAAGTTCACCGACGGCGCGCCGTTCGACGCGAAGGCCGTCGCCCGCAATTTCCTGAACGCGCGCGAACTGTCGTATGCGGCCGGCAGCCAGCTTGCGCGGCTGATCTCGCACGTCGCCGACGTCAAGACGCCGGACGAGCACACCGTCGTCATCACGCTCGACGCGCCGTATGCGCCGTTCCTGACGTTCGCGGGCCGGCTGCCGCTGCTGTCGCCGAACGCGTTCGACCGGCCCGGCCTGAAATCCGGCGGCCCCGACATCGCGGGCACCGGCCCGTTCATCCTGCGCCGCTACGTGAAGGGCCAGGAAATCGAGTTCGCGAAGAATCCCGACTATCGCTGGGCGCCGCCGACCGCGGGCCACCAGGGCCCCGCGTATCTCGACCGGGTCGTCTACCGGTTCCTGCCCGAATCGTCGGTCCGCACCGGCGCGCTGCTGTCCGGCCAGGTCGACGTGATCGAGGGCGTGTCCGGCAACGACGCCGCGCTGATCCGCAAGAACGCCGATTTCACCTACCGCCGCGCGCTCAATACCGGCACGCCGTACTCGCTGTTCCTGAACGTCGGCTACGGCGCGACGCAGGACGTGAAGGTGCGCCGCGCGCTGCTCGAAGGGCTCGACACGACCGGCATCGTGCAGTCGATCTACCGCGGCGAGCGCACGCGCGCCTGGGGCATCACGTCGCCGATCGATCCGTTCTACGACGCGTCGATCGAAAAGACCTACGGCAACAACCCGAAGCTCGCGAACCAGTTGCTGGATGAAGCCGGCTGGAGCGCGCGCGACAGCGGCGGCTATCGCACGAAGCACGGCGAACGGCTGACGATCGCGGTCGTCCAGGCGCAGGCGACCGTGCGCGACCAGCGCGACGTGCTGCTGCAGGCGCTGCAGGCACAAGCGCGGCAACGACTGGGCGTGGACCTGAAGATTCAGTACGTCGACGACGGCACGTACGTCGAGGCGCGCAAGAGCGGCAAGTTCGGTTCGATCGCGAACTCGAACACGCCGCCGGACGGCATCGACATCGAAGGCCACTACCTGCCCGTCGATCGCGGCGGCGCGCTGAACTACAGCCGTGCGGCGGCGCCCGAGCTGACGCGCTGGCTGCAGGCGGCTGCGCGCACGCAGAACGTCGCCGAGCGCAAGAGGCTGTACGGCGAGTTGCAGCGCTTCGCGATCAACGAACAGGCGTACGCGCTGCCGCTGTACGAGCCGGAAGACCAGATCGCCGCCGCGAAGGCGGTCCAGGGCTTGCGCTTCCGCTCGTTCGCGCAGATGCCCGAGAACCCGTACGACGTGTGGGTGAAGAAGTAAGCCGACGCGTGCCGGCCTGCTTCGCCTCGCCCATCGCGCCGCCCCGACAGGAGAATCGACCATGAACCGTCCGTCGTCCGCTTTCGTCGCCGTCCCGGACGCGCGGCCTGCCGCTGCGCCGCCGGCTGCGTGGCGCCGCTGGCTGCGTTCGCCGGTCGCGACGCGGCTCGCCACCGGCGCGCTCGTGCTGTGGGCCGCGGTGACGCTGTCGTTCGCCGCCGTGCATCTCGCGCCGGGCGATATCGTCGGCATCCTGATCGGCGAGCAGTTGAGTACGCCGGAGATCGAGGCCGCGATCCGCCAGGAATGGGGGCTCGACGAGCCGCTCGCGCTGCAATACCTGCATTACCTGTGGCGCGTGCTGCACGGCGAGTTCGGCCGCTCGTACATCCTCAACACCGACGTCGCGCCGCTCGTGCTCGGCCAGCTATGGCCGACGCTGAAACTGACGGGCGCGGCGCTGGTGGTGACGATCGTATTCGCGGTCGGCCTCGCGGTACTGACCGCCGGCCGACGCTGGGCCGGCCGCGCCGCATCGGGTGTCGAACTGCTGCTCGCGTCGACGCCGTCGTTCTGGCTCGGCATCATGCTGCTGTTCGTGTTCAGCTTCACGCTGAAGTTGTTCCCGGTGGCCGGCGATCGCGGCTTCGCGTCGCTCGTGCTGCCCGCGCTGTCGCTCGGGCTCGCGCAGGGCGCGGTGATCGGCCGCGTGCTGCGGCAAGGCATCGAGCGCGCGCTCGACGAGCCGTACGCGCTGACGGTGCGTTCGTGGGGCATCGGCGGGCTCGCGCTGCGGGTGCGCCATGCGCTGCGCCACGCGGCGCTGCCGGCCGTCACGCTCGCCGGCTGGCTCGTCGGCGGCCTGCTTAGCGGCGCGGTGATCACCGAACAGGTGTTCGGCCGGCCGGGCCTCGGCAAGGTGACGGTCGACGCGGTGCTGTCGAAGGACATGCCGGTGATCCTCGCGATCGCGATCCTGTCGGCGGCCATCTACGTCACGCTCAGCACGGCCGTCGACCTGCTGTACCTGCTGATCGATCCCCGCCTGCGCGACCGCCGCGCAGCGCGCTGAACCGGAGACTTCGATGTCCACGCCCATCGACTTCACGTTGCGCACGCCCGCCACATTCGCCGCCGCCGGCTGGCTGCGCCGCCATCCGGGCCTCGCGCTCGCCGCCGTGTATCTGTTGCTGAACGCGATCGCCGTGGTCGCACCGGGCTGGCTCGCGCACTACGACCCGCTCGCGGCCGATCCGCTGTCCGCGCAGCTCGGCAGCAGCGCCGAGCACTGGCTCGGCACCGACCAGCTCGGCCGCGACATCTTCTCGCGGGTCGTGCATGGCGCCCGCTACTCGCTGTCGATCAGCGCGGCTGCGATCGGCGTCGCGACACTGTTCGGCACCGCGCTCGGGCTGTGCGCCGGCCTCGCGCGCGGCTGGCTCGATGAGCTGATCACGCGCGTGCTCGACGTCGTGTCCGCGTTTCCCGACCTGCTGCTCGCGCTGATGCTGATCTCGTTCACCGGCCCCGGCGCGGTCAACCTCGTGTTCGCGCTCGGCGTCGCGTCGGTACCGCGCTTCGCACGCGTGGTGCGGGCGCAAACCTTCGTCGTCGCGGCGTCCGGCTATGTCGAGCACGCGCGCACCCTCGGCCTCGCGCCGGCGGTACTGGTGTGGCGGCACGTGTTGCCGCATGCGATCGCGCAGGTGCCGGTCCTCGCGACGATCGGGCTGGGCACCGCGATCATCGGCACGTCGGGGTTGAGCTTTCTCGGAATGGGGCCGCAGCCGCCCGCGGCGGAATGGGGATTGATGCTCGCCGAGGGCCGCAACTATCTGTACAACGCGTGGTGGATCGCGGTGTGGCCCGGCCTCGCGATCACCGCGGCCGTGATCGCCGTGAATGCGCTCGGCGGCTACTGGCAGGCGCGCTTCGAGCACCGGGAGACAGCATGAGCACGCGCGATACCGTTGCGAGCGCAACGACCGACGCCGCCGTGCCGCTGGTTCGCATCGAGCGTCTGACGATCGGGTTTCGCGGCCCGCGAGGCACCCAGCCCGTCGTCGGCCCGCTCGACCTGGCCGTGCATGCCGGCGAATGCGTCGCGCTCGTCGGCGAGTCGGGCTCCGGCAAGTCGGTCACCGCGCGCAGTCTGGTCGGGCTGAACGGCCCGCGCGCCGTGATCGACGCGGCCCGATTCGAGATCGCCGGCACCGACGCGCGCGGCCATCGCGAGCGCGACTGGCGCACGATACGCGGCCGCCGGATCGGCTACGTGCTGCAGGACGCGCTGGTGTCGCTCGACCCGCTGTGGCGCGTACGCGACCTCGTCGCGGAGGCGTTGCACGATACGCGCCGGCACGATGTCGCCGCGCGTAGCGCCGACCTGCTGCGCGCGGTCGGCATCGATGATCCCGAGCGGCGGCTGCCGCAGTATCCGCATCAGTTGTCGGGCGGCTTGCGGCAGCGCGTGCTGATCGGCACCGCGATCGCGGGCGGTGCGTCGCTGCTGATTGCCGACGAGCCGACCACGGCGCTGGACATGACCGTGCAACGCCAGATCCTGTCGCTGCTGCGTGCGCGCCGGGACGCCGGCGACGCGATCCTGCTGATCAGCCACGACCTCGCGGTCGTGGCCGATCTGGCCGACCGCGTGCTCGTGATGCGCGCGGGACAGGTCGTCGAACAGGGGCCGGCACGCGACGTGCTGAGCTCACCGGCGCATCCGTACACGCGTGCGTTGCTCGCGGCAATTCCCACCGCCGCGTCGCGCGGATTCCGGCTGGCGAGCGCCGAGCGCGTCCCCCTGCCGCCGAAGCGCATCGACACGCAGGCACCGGTGCTGGCCGTCGACGCGCTGACGAAACGCTACGGCGAGCGCGATGCGCCTGCCGCCGTCGACGGCGTGTCGTTCTCCCTCGCGCGCGGCGAGACGCTCGGCATCGTCGGTGAATCCGGTTCCGGCAAATCGACGGTCGCGCGCATCGTGCTCGGGCTCGTCGAACCCGACGCCGGCACCGTCACGCTCGACGGCCAGCCATGGAACGGCATCCCCGAAGCCGCGCGGCGCACCCGCCGGGCGCGGCTGCAACTGATCGCCCAGGACCCGTACAGTTCGTTCGATCCGCGCTATTCGGTCGGCCGGATCATCGGCGAAGGGCTCGAGGTGGCCGGACTCCACGGCGACGCGCGCCGCCGCCGCGTACTGCAACTGCTCGACGAAGTGCAGCTCGGCGCGGCGTGCTTCGACCGTTACCCGCGCGAATTGTCCGGCGGCCAGCGCCAGCGCGTCGCGATCGCGCGCGCGTTCGCGTCCAACCCGGCGCTGCTCGTCGCGGACGAACCGGTCAGCGCGCTCGACGTGTCGATCCAGGCTCAGGTGCTCGACCTGCTCGCCGATCTGCAGGCCGAACACGGCACCGCGATGCTGTTCATCTCGCACGACCTGGGCGTCGTGCATCACGTGGCCGACCGGATTCTCGTGATGCGGCGGGGCCGCGTGGTCGAAAGCGGGCCGGTTACGCAGGTATTCGACGCGCCGTCGCACCCGTACACCGCATCGCTTCTCGACGCACTGCCCACGCTGCCCGGCAGCGCGGTCACCGCCCCAACGCTCTCCGCGCTCGCATGACGGCTGCCTGCCCCGGTCCAACCGCCGTCACGGGCTGATCGACCACCGGTTCTCGCCGTCAAGTCCACTTCGGTGCGATCACGCGGGATCGAACCGCGCGGCAATCGCGCGTCAGCGCCCGATCGGCAACCCGGTCGGTTCGATCCAGCCGAGCTTGTACGCGATCAGCAGCGACAGGAACAGCGTGACCGACAACCCGACGCGCGCGGCGAGCGACCACGCCATCCGCTTGGACTTGCCGCGATCGTGATTCATGAAGTACAGCGCGAAGATCAAACTCGCGATGATCATCGCGAATGCCACAGAAACCAGCAGGGTTTTCATTGCCGTTGCCTTTGAAGATCCGAATCGGCCTGAATCAGTTCGGCCAGTTTTTGCCGCTCGTCGGCGACGCCGCCGACGCCCGACGCCGGCCAGTCCAGCGCGACGCCGTTGCCCAGCGAATCGCGCACGAGCGCCTGATAGCGCCGGTCGTTGATCGTGCCGTGCTCCATCGTGTCCGAGATCTCGCGCCGGAACGGCAGCGGGAAACTCGCGTACGCGCGCGACAGCGCCGCATATTGTCTCGCATCGATCTCTTTCGACGATGGTATGACAGTCCAGATCACCACGGCGACGATGGCCGTGAACGGGATCGCCGTGTAGCGCAGGATGAACTTGATCGGGGTCATGAAGCGGTGGGCAGAAGGGAATCGCAAGCGCGCGCCGCGCAGCGGCGAAACAGCCAGCCGGCGGCGCCTTCCATCATTGTACTGAAAGCACCATCCGGCCAACAGAGTATGATAATGACATTATCATGTTCATCACATGATTCGACAGCCCCGGTATCCGGTGCAAGCGGCGTGCCCGTCACGGCGTCCGGCACCGGTTTCGGCCTGTGACCGCGAATCCGCGACGATCGAGCGACACCCTTATGCCAGCGCAGTACTTTCGAAACCTGACGGGAAAACACCGCAGCGCGACCGCGAACCGCCAGCTCGGGTTTTCGCTCGCGTTCGTCGCCGGCGCGGCCAATGCCGGCGGCTTTCTCGCGGTCAAGCAGTACACGTCGCACATGAGCGGCATCGTGTCGGCGATCGCCGACCAGACGGCGCTCGGCGACGTGCGGCTCGCGCTCGCCGGCATCAGCTCGCTGGGGTCGTTCCTGATCGGCGCCGCGTGCTCGGCGGTCCTCGTCAACTGGGGGCGCCGCCGCGGGCTGCACAGCCAGTTCATGCTGCCGCTGCTGGTCGAAGCCGCGCTGCTGTTGCTGTTCGGGCTGCTCGGCAGCCATCTGGCCCTGTGGGAAACCTTCTTCGTGCCGGTGACCGTGACGCTGCTGTGCTTCATCATGGGGCTGCAGAACGCGACGATCACGAAACTGTCGGGCGCGGAGATCCGCACGACGCACATGACGGGCATCGTGACCGACCTCGGCATCGAGCTCGGCAAGCTGTTCTACTGGAACCGGTCGGCCATCGACGTCGACGCGCACGCGGTGATCGCCAACCGTTCGAAACTGCGGATTCACGCGACGATGCTCTCGTCGTTCTTCGTCGGCGGCCTGGCCGGCGCGATCGGCTTCAAGCGCGTGGGCTACGTGTCGACCGTGCCGCTCGCCGCGGTGCTCGTCACGCTCGCCATCGTGCCGGTGATCGACGACCTGCTCGCGCTGCTGCGCAGCAAACGCTGATCGTGCGCGACAGGCAGCGCTCGCGCGCGGTAACGCCGAAAGCGGATCGATTATAATTTGATTAACATATCGACCACCCTCGCCCCGTCATGGAAACGAAAACCGCCCGCCTGACCGTCCTGATCGATCCCGCGAAGAAGGAAGCCTTCGAGATGCTCTGCGCGGAGCAGGATCTTACGCCGTCGCAAGTCGTACGGCAGTTGATCCGCGAATATCTGGACCGGCACGGCGTCACGTACAAGACCCGGAGCGCGATCGGCAAGCGCGTGAAGTAAGCGCGGCCGCACCGGCCGCGCGCGGCACCGGCCCCGCCGGCCCGGTACCGCCCGGTACTGTTACGCGCCGATCTCCCAACGTTCGTGCGACTGCGCGCGCCAGACCAGCCGCCCCGGATCAATGCCCTCGCCGTGCTTCATGCGCCTCGCGGTGGCAGCCAGCTTCAGTTCGCCGGCCTGCGGGCACGCGAGCGCCCGCTCCAGCAGGATACGCAACGACGGCAGCCGGCTGCCGTCCTTCCATGCGAATGCGACGAAGTTGTTGTCGTCGCCGCACGGCAGCAGCGCATACGACGAACCGAATACCGACCGCAGTTGCTCGAGGTGCTGCGGCAACGCCGGATCGTCGTCCATGAAGTTGATCGCGAGCACGCCGGATGCGCTCAGGCGCGCGCGGCACGCGTCGAGGAACGTGCGGCCGGCACAGCGGCCGCGCATACCGTCGGCGACGAACGCATCGTGCAGGATCACGTCGGTCCGGACGTCCGCCCGCTCCAGATGATCCGCGCCGTCCGCGCATACCACGCTGAACCGCGCATCATCGGCAGGAATCCTGAACACGTCGCGCAGCGCGATCACGTCCGGATTGAGCTCGACCGCATCGATCGTCGTGCCGGGCAGGTGACGGTAGCAGTACTTCGCGAGCGAACCGCCGCCGAGCCCGAGCATGCAGATGTGTGCAGGCTCGGGCTGCAGCAGCAGGAAACCCATCATCACGCGCGTATAACCCAGCTCCAGCCGCATCGGATCGCGCAGCGACATGAAGCTCTGCGTGCCGAAATGATCGAAGTGCAGCGACACCGCATGCTGCGTCCGCAGCACGAACGGCCGGCCGTCGTTCAGCGGCGTCGCCAGGAACCTGACGAACGCGTCATAGGAAGTTCGATCCTCGGCCATGTGCGGGTAGTCGGATGAAAACGCGGCGGATGAAAACGCGAAGGCAACGGTCGCCTGAACCGCGTGCTC
Organism: Burkholderia sp. 9777_1386; assembly: GCF_015712265.1. NCBI lineage: Bacteria > Pseudomonadati > Pseudomonadota > Betaproteobacteria > Burkholderiales > Burkholderiaceae > Burkholderia > Burkholderia sp. 9777_1386. Next base: position 45,825 of record NZ_JACCQB010000028.1, read on the forward strand.
AGACCTTCTTCAGGTAGCACGCCTTCAGCATGAAGCCGCCCATGTCGGTCTTGCAGTCGACTTCGTGATCGCCGCCGACGAGCCGGATGCTCTTGACCTTGGTGCCCATCTTCAGCGTGATCGACGAGCCCTTCACACGCAGATCCTTGATCAGCACGACCGAATCGCCGTCCGACAGCACGTTGCCGTTCGCGTCCTTGACGACGTCGCCCGCCGGTTCGTCACCGGCCTCGGCGCCGGCGTCGGCCGACCATTCGTGGCCGCAGTCCGCGCAGACGGTCAGCGCACCGTCCGGGTAAGTGTTTTCCATTGCACATTGCGGGCAGGCGGGGGCATTCATTGCGGCTTCCATTCGGGGAGGAGTTCGATGATGCCGGGCGAGCAGGTTGCGCGCCCGGATGCGGGCGACACGCCCGCCGGCAACGCCGCGGGCCGGCATCGGCGCACACCGCATTATAATGCAATTCACATGATCTGGCCGATGCATTATAATCACGCACTTCCCGACAATCCGCGCACTTGAATGCGCCTTCGCAGCGGATGTCGGCATGTTCGCGCCGGATGGCGCGCGCACTCCGCCCGGCCGGCACCCGCGACCCTGCGGGAGAAATCGTGAATACCGGCCGCCCGATGTCCGCAACACGTGCGCAACCGTGCATGTCGCGCACCGCCCCGCCCACCTGTCCGGAGGCTTTCCAGCATCGTGGCAATCGTTGTGTACGTTCAAATCGGCCCCGCATGGAACCGCAATCGCGGCCGCGCCGCGCGCGACGCGACCGTCGCCGCGGCACGCCGTTTCGACAGCGACATCCAGCTGATCGCGAACGGGCACAGCAGCAACGCAAAAGACGGCGGCGCGATCGCGTCGCTGCAGGTTCACGGCGGCACGTCGGCCCAGGTGCTCGCCACCGGCCCCGACGAGGAGGCCGCGCTGCAGGCGCTGCTGCCGTTGCTGCAGGCAAGCTGACGCCTGCGCCGCCGATCCCGCGGCCATGCGCCGTCCACCCCGACACCCCATTTCCCGAGGAAGCGATGAACGACAATCTCACGTCCAACACCCCCAACCTGTCGGCCTCCGCGATCTGGGCGCTCGAACGGCTCGCCGATGTTCGCTACGGCCGCGACGCGCCGGCGCTCGGCTGGTCGATCGCGCGGGAACTCGTCAGCGCCGGGTTCGTCAGCCATCCCGCGCACGGCCGCTCCGGCGCATCGATCACGGCCGAAGGACGCTCCTTCCTGAAAAGCCGCAAATAACGCGCGCCGGCAACCGGGCTCAGAACCGGTGCCGGATGCCGACGATCGCGAGCAACTGCGAATTCGTGCCGGCATCGACGTTGTACGACCCGATCACGGCCTGGGCCGGCCCGGTTCCGTTGAAGCCGTTCGCGTGCTGGTAGCCGACCGTCGTATAGAGATCGGTGCGCTTGCTCAGCAGATAGTCGACGCCGGCATTGACCTGGTGATAGCGCGCGGACGAATCGCCGCCCGACCACGTGAAGTTGTAGCCGACGATCGTCAGCAGCGACGGCAGCGCCTGCCATTGCGCGAACGCCGAACCGTTCCGGTAGCGCTGCGCGTGCACGAACGTCGACGACGCGTCGGGCCGGTATTCGCTGAAGCTGAACGCCGCGCCGACGGTCACGTTGCCGATCGCATACTGCACCCCGGCGCGCGCGACTTCGATCGACCGCGCCGACGCATACGCGCGGTTCACCGCGCTGTTGAAGAACGAATCGGCCGACGATGCGCCGCGCGTCGAACGGAGCGCGTTGCCGTTGTCGACGTGCAGGTAGCCGGCCGCCGCGCTCAGCGGACCGTCCGCATAGCCGAATGCGCCGGCATACGCGAGCCCCGACCCCGATGCGCCGGCCACGCCGCCGGGCGACACCATCGCCGCAACCGTCACGCCGTGCCACGCCGCGCTCGTCCATTTGACCGCGTTGCTGAACGTCACGCTGCTGTCGTAGTTGTCGACGTCGCCGGGCGGCGCGAAGAGCCCGCTGAACGCGTCGGCCGTGATCGGCTGCACGAGATCCGTCACCGGATCGTTCTGCCGGCCGAGCGTCAGCGTGCCCCACGTCGCGGACGCGACGCCGACGAACGCTTTCGAGCCGAACAGCCGGCCGCCGTCGAGCTGGCCGGTCCCGACGTCGAAATTGTTCTCGAGCGTGAAGATCGCGTTCATGTCGCCGCCGAGCGCCTCGCTGCCGGTCAATCCCCATTCGTTCGCCGACAACGCGCCCGACGACATCGATACGCGCGACTTCCCGGCTTCCGCGTGGTTCAGATACGCGACACCCGTATCGATCGTGCCGTACAGCGTGACCGAACCCTCCGCGTGCGCGGCGACGGAAAGCGCGGCCGCCACGGCAGCGCCTGCAATCAGCATGCAATTTTTCATCGTATGGTTGAATAAGTAGTGCGAATCGATTTGAACGGACGTCGATGCGGCATCGGCCATGCATCGCGCGCCGGATCGCGGCATCCGATGCGCGCGACGCGCACGCCTGGGCACGGAGCGTGCGCGCGCGGACACCGGTCACACAGGTTCGCCCGTCACGACGGGCGCGGTTCGATCAGGCGCCGTCGCAGCTGAACCGGTAGCTGTCGTCGAGCTTTTTCGCCAGCACGAGCGTGCGCATGTTGAGCGCGCGCGCCGCATTGCACAGCGTGCGTTGCCCGCTCGGCGTCCGGTATTTGCCCGCATACTCGGCGTTCAGCACCGGCTTGTTCTTCGACGTGAACACCGTGTAGCCGTCGCACTCCTTCTGCTCGTTGCATTCCTCGTTCACCGCGAAGTCGAACGACGGTTCGAGCGCCACGAGCTGATCGACGTCGTTCTTCAGCCCGACCGCCAGATTGCGCTTGTGCGCCTCGTTCGCGATGAACACGTTGAACGCGTACTGATCGGTGTCCTGCAACGGGAAACCGGTGTCGTTCGCATAGCCGTCGACGTTGTCCGGCTCGACGCCGTCGCATCCCTTCGCCACCGCGCGGTCGAGGCGGGCCGTCATGATCTCGCGCACGTTGCTCGAACGGATGTCGAGCCAGCGCTCGCCTTCCCAGTCGTCGAGCTTGTTGCCCTGGTCGGACGCCTTGAACTTCGAGAAATCGGGCCGCCAGTTCTCCGAACTGCCCGCGGAGAAATAACAGACGACCTTGCGCCCGGCCTGCTTGAGCGCCGCGATCGTCGCCGCGTCGGTATCGAACAGGTCGATGTCGTAGATGGCCACGTTGTACGACGTATTGAGCTTGCCCTTGAGCTGCCATTGCCACGTATCGCCCACCGCCGGCGTCCAGTGCGACGCGGCGCGCGCGGGCGCCGCCCCGGCCGGCGGCGACGCGGCAAAGGCCTTGGCCGACAACGGATCGGACGACCCGTCGCCGCAGGCCTGCAGGATCGAGGCGCACAGCGCGAGCGCCGCGACACCGGAAAGGTTGCGTGCAATTTTTTTCATCGAAGCATCTCCAGTGGAGGGATCGGAATGACGAATGGAACTGCGCGTTGCGGAACTGCCGGTTGCCCGGTGATGCGCGACGACACGTGGCCCGGGCGGTGGTACGCGGTGTTGCGGGGTGACGCTCACGCGTCGAGCGGCTCGGCGCGCAGCAGCGCCGCATGCTCGAAGCGCAATGCGATCGCGTCGTGCCCCGGCGCGATGCGGCCGACCTCGCGATTGCCGTTCGCGTAATCGACGATCCGGTACGACCGGCCGGGCTGCAGGCCGCGCAGCGCGACCGGGCCGCTCCAGCGCTCGGCGTAGAACGCGTAATGCAGCACGCCGTCCTTTTCCACGACGTGAGCCTCGGGCTTGTCGAACGCGATGTCGTACAGCTCGCCGCGATAGCGGCCCTCGGCGAGCCGGTGCGCGTTGTAGACCTCGACCCAGTGCCGCCATGCCTGCTCGTGCTCGGGCGTCAGCAGGAACGAGTCCTTCGGTTTCGGATCGACGGGCCACGTGAACTTCGTCGAGATCACCGCGCCGACGCCCACCGCCGACGCGAAATCGCCGCCGCCGTCGCTCAGTTCGACGTGATCGCCCGCGTACGCGGACGATGCGCCCATCAGCGCCTTCAGCGTCTTGCCCTTGTGGCGCACCTGCCAGCTCGACAGCGGATCGGACGCCGGCGCCTGGTCGATGTAGCGCATGTTGTGGAACGCGTACGCGGTGCCGCACGGGCACACTTCGACGACCGCATCCGGCTTGATCGCATGCGCGGCGTCATGGAACACGCGGTAGAAATCGGCGAGGTGCTCGACCGAATCCTCCGGCCGCGCATGCCGGTGCGCGGGGTTGTAGCACGGCGCGACGCCGTTCAGGTGCTGGCCGTCGACCTTCACGCCGTCGAAGCCCCACTCGCCGATCACCTTCTGCATCAGTGCGGCGATGTGCGCCTGCGTCTTCTCGTAGGCCGGACACAGATAGAAGCTGTTCCACCAGGTGATCGCCTGCGGTGCGCCGTCCGCGTCGAGCAGCAGCATGTCGGTGTGGTCGTGCAGTTCGTCGCTGCCCGGCGCGACCGCGAGCGGCGCGATCCACAGCCGCGCCTTCTGGCCGCGTGCATGGATATCGTCGACGAGCGCCTTCATGTCGGCGTCGCCGGCCGGGAATTTCGCGCGGTCGGGCACCCAGTCGCCGGTGCGCCGCTGCCAGCCGTCGTCGAGCACCGCCCACTTGAAGCCGAGTTCCTGCACCTTCGGCAGCGTCGCGCGCACGTAGTCGAGGCTGAACTGACGCTCGTAGCCCCACGCGCACCAGATCGGCTCGTACGCGCTCGCCGGCGGCCGCGGCGCATGGAAACCCTGCGCGCCCATCATCTGCCGGTACGTATCGAGCGCGACGAAATAGTCGCCGTCGTGCAGCATCACGAAGGCGGTCGGCGTATCGAGCGTCGCGCCCGGCGCGAGCGTGACCGTCTGCTCGCCGCGCAGGCCGAGCGAGACTTCGTCGCGCACCGCCTTCACCGGCAGCGATACGAGGCGCGGCACGATGTCGAGGTGACCGAGCGCGATGCCCTGGTCGCGCCGCCACACGTCGACGACTGGCGTACCGCCGCCATAGTCCGATGCGTTCATGCCCATGAAATTGCGCTGATCGAAGCCGGCCTTCACCGGCTGCACCCAGTCGCGCCGGTCCGCGTGGCTCGCGCCCGAATAGGTCCAGTAGCCGCCCGCGCCGGCCGCGGCCGGCAGCAGCCGGTGCGCGGCGACGTTCCATGCGCGGACGTCGGTCGGCTGCATGCCGACGTTGCGGAACTGCGTGTCGATCAGCGCGACGCCCGGCCGCGCGTCGAGCAACGTGATGCGCACCGTCTTCTCGAAGCCGTGCGCCGACCGGCCCACCAGCCGCAGTTGCCGCCCCGCGCCGAAGGCGGTGGAGACGTCCGCATGCGCGGCGTCGACGAGCGCGAAGCGATCGATCGTGCGCACCGGCCGCGTGTCGGGCGCGGGGCCGTCCGAGGTCGGCACCGGCGCGGGGCCGATCAGTTGCTCGAGCGTCTCGCTCGCATCGAAGCGGGTCAGCGCACGCGTGCCGCCGCCGCGACGCACGGCCAGCCGGCTGCGCATCGCCGGATCGAACTCGATCACGAGCCGGTCGTCACGCAGCGCGACGCGCGACGGCTCGCCGCCGCGGGCATCGCGCACGCCGACGCCGACCAGAATCGGGCTCGCCGCGCCGGCGGCCAGCCACTGCACGAACGCGCGCCGGGTGGTCATGGACGCACCTCGCGACGCAACGGCACGCAGCGCGCCGCGCTGCCGGCACGCCGGGCAGGCAGTGGAAATCGAAAGGAAAAGCAAGCGTTCATACGGAATTCCTCGTGAAGAAGGGCCGTGCGCCGACGCATCCGTCTCGCGCAGATCGGCAATCTAGTCGATCTTTCGATTTCTTTCGTTTGTGGTTTACACTAATAACGAAAGAAATCGAAAGCACATAGATTGGCCGCTCCCGACGGACGTTTCTGCCGATCCCTGCTGGAACGTCGTCGGGCTCGCCCGCCGAACGCCTCCGATTTCGCCTTGCACGGCATCAAACGAAAGCGTTCGACGAATCAGAACCCACTTCGAAAGACGCGACCGATGCAAAACAACTGGCTCGTTCACGCGCTCGTCACGACCCTGCTCTGGGGCGTGTGGGGCGCATTCACCGGCTTGCCCGCCGAACACGGCTTCCCCGACACGCTGATCTACGTGATCTGGGCGTTCACGATGATTCCGCCGGCGCTGGTCGCGCTCGGCCGCGCCGGCTGGCGTGTGCGGCGCGATGGCCGTTCGCTGGCGCTCGGGCTCGCAATCGGGCTGCTCGGCGCGGGCGGGCAGATGCTGCTGTTCCGCGCGGTCGAATCGGGGCCGCCGTATCTCGTGTTCCCGATCGTGTCGCTGTCGCCGGCGCTGACGATCGCGCTGTCGTTCCTGCTGCTGCGCGAACGCACCGGCAAGCTCGGCGTGGCCGGCATCGTGCTCGCGCTGTGCTCGCTGCCGCTGTTCGACTTCCAGTCGGGCCAGGGCCCCGCGCGGTTCGGGCTGTGGTTCGCGCTCGCGCTGCTGGTGCTCGTCGCATGGGGGCTGCAGGCGTATTTCATCAAGATCGCGAACGCGACGATGGACGCGGAATCGATCTTCTTCTACATGGCGCTGACGGGCCTGCTGTGCGTGCCGTTCGCGTTGTGGATGACCGACTTCGGCCGCACGATCAACTACGGGATCGGCGGCCCGGGCCTCGCCGCCGTGATCCAGGTGCTGAATGCGATCGGCGCGCTGACGCTCGTCTATGCGTTCCGCTTCGGCAAGGCGATCGTCGTGTCGCCGCTCGTCAACGCAGGCGCGCCGCTGCTGACGTCGGTGATCTCGATGATCGTCACCGGTGCGACGCCGACCGGCAGCAAGCTCACGGGCATCGCGCTGGCGCTGCTGGCCGCGCTGCTGCTCGCGCTGCAGCCGGAAGGCGCCGCGGCAACCCACACGGCGGGGGAATCGGCATGAACCCGCTGCTCGATCTCGTCCGCCGTCACAAGCAATCGTCGCGTCACGCGCCGCCCGGCACACCTGCGATCGGCATCCCGTCCGTGTGCTCCGCGCATCCGGTCGCGATCGCCGCCGCGCTGCGCGAATGCGCGGCGCGCGAACGCCCCGCGCTGATCGAGGCGACCTGCAACCAGGTCAACCAGGACGGCGGCTATACGGGCATGACGCCGCACGACTTCCGTCGCCACGTATTCGACATCGCCGCGCGCGAACGCGTGAGCCCCGATGCGATCCTGCTCGGCGGCGACCATCTCGGCCCGAACGCATGGCGCCGGCTGCCGGCCGCGCACGCGATGGACAAGGCCGAGACGATGGTCGCGCAGTACGTGGCGGCCGGCTTCCGCAAGCTGCATCTCGACTGCTCGATGTCGTGCGCGGACGATCCGCAGCCGTTGCCCGAAGCCGAGATCGCCGCGCGGGCGGTGCGCCTGTGCCGCGCCGCCGAGGCCGCGTGGGCGGCCGGTGCGCCGCGCGGCGACGCGCCCGTCTATGTGATCGGCACCGAGGTGCCGGTGCCCGGCGGTGCGCACGAGACGCTCGACGCGGTCGCGGTCACCACGCCCGAAGCGGCCGGCTCGACGCTCGCGCTGCACCGCGACGCGTTCGCGCGCGCCGGCCTCGACGATGCGTGGTCGCGCGTGATCGCGATGGTCGTGCAGCCGGGCGTCGAGTTCGATCATCACAAGGTGATCGACTACGACGCCGGCAACGCGCGTGAACTGAGCGCATTCATCGAAACGGAACCCGCGCTCGTGTTCGAAGCGCATTCGACCGATTACCAGACGCCCGACAACCTCGCGCAACTCGTGCGCGACCACTTCGCGATCCTGAAGGTCGGCCCCGGCGTGACCTTCGCGATGCGCGAGACGCTGTGGTCGCTCGCCGCGATCGAGCGCGAATGGCTCGGCGGCGACGACGGGTTCATCGCGACCGTGCTCGGCGTGATGCGCAACGAACCGGCGCACTGGCGCGATTACTACCCGGCCGGCGCGCAACTCCAACTCGATCTCGCGTACAGCCTGAGCGACCGCATCCGCTACTACTGGGCCCATCCCGTCGTGCAACGCGCGTGCGCCGACCTGCTCGCGCGCCTCGATGCGTCGCCGCCGCCGCTCACGCTCGTCAGCCAGCATCTGCCGCGCCAGTACGAGGCCGTCCGCGAAGGACGGCTCGCGTTGCGCGCCGGCGCCCTGTTGCAAGACGGCACGGCCGCGGCCGTCCGTCCGTATCTCCACGCGTGTGCCGCGTGACCGACTCTCCTCAGATCTGCTCATGGAATTTTTCGACCTCGATCCCGCCGACCTCAACCGCCGCCACGCCGCCCACACGGCACGCGAAATCGCCCAGCAACCCGACGTCTGGCCCGACGTGCATGCCGTCGTCGACGCGCAGCGCGCGGCGCTCGACGCGTTTCTCGCGCCGCTGCTCGCCGATCCTCGCCTGCGCATCGTCCTGACCGGCGCGGGCAGCTCGGCCTTCATCGGCCAGTGCCTCGCGCCCGCGCTGCGGCACCGCTTCGGCGGCCGCGTCGAAGCGGTGGCCACCACCGACATCGTCGCGAACCCCGGCGACACGCTGCAGCCGGGCGTGCCGACGCTGCTGGTGTCGTTCGCGCGCTCCGGCAACAGCCCCGAAAGCGTCGCGGCCGTCGAGCTGGCGGATCGCCTCGTCGACGGCTGCCGCCACCTCGCGTTCACATGCGCGGCCGACGGCATGCTGAACCGCCGCCTCGGCACGCATCCGCGCGCGCACGTCGTGCTGTTGCCCGAGGCCACGCACGACCAGGCGTTCGCGATGACGTCCAGTTTCAGCGGCATGCTGCTCGGCGCGGCCTGGGCGTTCGGCGTGGCCGGCATGCCGGTCGGGCCGCTGGCCGACGCCGCGCGCACGCTGCTGCGCGACCACGCGTCGCGGCTCGCCGCGCACGTGCGGCAGTTGCCCGAGCGCGTCGTGTATCTGGGCAGCGGCACGCTGCTCGGGCTCGCGCGCGAAGCCGCGCTGAAACTGCTGGAACTGACCGACGGGCTGATCGTCGCGATGGCCGAATCGCCGCTCGGCTTCCGGCACGGCCCGAAAACGTTCCTCGACGAACGCACGCTCGTCGTCGTGCTGCTGTCCGGCGATCCGCATACGCGCCGCTACGACCTCGACCTGCTGCGCGAACTGCGGCGCGAAAACCGCGCGGCCGGCATACTGTCGGTCGGCGTCGCGCCGGCCGACGACGCGGGCGACGACGCGGGCGACACCAGCACGCCGTCACCGTCCGGCGACGACCTGACGGTGCCGCTGCCGCCCGGCCTGCCCGATCTCGCGCTCGCGCCCGTCGCGCTGGTGCTCGCGCAGTGTTTCGCGCTGCTCGCGTCGCTGCGCCTCGGGCTCACGCCCGACAACCCGAGCGCGTCCGGCACCGTCAACCGCGTCGTGGCCGGCGTCACCATTCATCCGTACGCGGGGCAGCCCACATGACTCCACTCTTTCTCGGCATCGACGGCGGCGGCACGAAAACCGCGTTCATGGTGATCGACCGTCAAGGCCGCGTGCGGGCGCGTCACGAAACGACCACCAGCTACTACCTCGAGATCGGCGTGGACGCGCTGCGCACGCTGCTCGCCGACGGCGTGCATGCGGTGCTGGCCGCGGCGAACGTCGCACGCGACGACGTCGCGTACGCATTCGCCGGCCTGCCCGCGTACGGCGAGGACAGCCGCCTGCTGTCCGAGCTGGACGGCCTGCTCGCGCCGCTGTTCGCGCGCGAGCGCTACCGGATCGGCAACGACATGGTGTGCAGCTGGGCCGGCACGCTGGCCGGCGGCGACGGCATCAGCATCGTCGCCGGCACCGGATCGATCGCATACGGGCAACGCGAAGGCCGCGCCGCACGCTGCGGCGGCTGGGGCGAGGTCTTCGGCGACGAAGGCTCGGCCTACTGGCTCGCGCGCGAAGGGCTCGCCGCGTTTTCGCGGATGGCGGACGGCCGCGCCGCGCGCGGGCCGCTGTTCGACATCGTGCGCGCGCACTTCGCGCTGGAACACGATCTCGACCTGTGCGCGGCCGTGAATGCGGGCGCGGTGCGCAGCCGCTTCGCGCAGCTGTCGCGGCTCGTGATCGATGCAGCGCACGCGGGCGACCCCGCAGCGCACGCGCTGATCGACCGCGCGACCGACGAGCTCGCGCAACTCGCGGCAGGCGTCGCGCGCACCCTCGGCTGGCCGCCCGGCGAACCGCTGCCGGTGTCGTATTCCGGCGGCGTGTTCAACGCCGGCGCGCGCGTGCTCGAGCCGCTGCGCGACGCGCTCGCGCGCCGCGTGCCGGATGCGGTGCTCACCGCGCCGCGGCTCGGGCCCCACGTCGGCGCGGCGGTCCACGCGGCCCGGCTGGCGGGCATGCCGCTCGACGCGCCGGCCTTGCATGCGCTCCAGCCCGGCCAGGGGTTTTGATATCATTTCGGCTCCCTGTCTTGCCGAAATGGACATGCCCGCTCACCGAGTGCCTCCGTCGCCTGCCGTCGATCACGCGCCGCTGCTTGTCGAAGAACGTCGCCGCCTGATCTGCGAGCTGGTGCGCGAGCGGGAGAAGGTCACCGTCGAGGAACTGGCCGAGCGGTTCGGCATCTCGCTCGTCACGGTGCGCAGCGACCTGAACGCGCTCGCGGCGGCCGGCGCGGTGCTGCGCACCCACGGCGGCGCGCTGGTGCTGCGCGAAAGCGACGAGGTGCCAATCGCGGTCAAGCAGAAGCTCCGTCACGCGGAGAAGGTGCGGATCGCGGCGGCCGCCGCCGCACTGATCGGCGACGGCGAAACGATCCTGCTCGACTCCGGCAGCACGACCGAGGAAATCGCGAAGCAGATCCTCGCGATGAAGCTGCAATCGCTGAACGTGATCACCAATGCGCTGAACGTGGCCGTGCTGCTCGCGGCCGCGCCGCACATCAACCTGATCATGCCGGGCGGGCAGCTTCGGCCGAACTCGTATTCGCTGTCGGGGCCGCAGGCCGTCGTCGCGCTGCAGGGGCTGTACGCGGACCGGCTGTTCCTCGGCGTCGACAGCCTCGATCCCGAGATCGGCCTGATGACGCCGCACCTGCTCGAAGCGCAACTGAACGCGCAGATGCTGAAGATCTCGCGCCAGGTGATCGCGGTCGCCGATTCGTCGAAGCTGATGAAGCGCAATCTCTCGGTGATCGCGAGCGTCGAGCAGCTCGACATGCTGATCACCGATACGGGCGCCGACGCAGCCGTGGTCGACGACCTGCGCCAGCGCGGCATCGACGTGCTGACGGTCTAGCCGCCCGACTATCCCCTCTTTCCGGACACCCGATGCCACCCGTCTCGTCCCCGCCCGTTCTCGACACGCCGCGCCTGGTGCTCGAAGGCCATCCGCTCGGCGACTTCGACGCACTCGCCGCCATGTGGGCGGAACCCGGCGTCGTCGCGCACATCTTCAACGGCGAGCCGTCCGCGCCGCGCGACTCGTGGATGCGCATGCTCGCGTATCGCGGGCTGTGGCCGCTGCTCGGCTATGGCTACTGGGCGATTCGCGAAAAGGCGTCGGGCCGCTATGTCGGCGATCTCGGCTTCGCGGATTTCCACCGGAACATCGAACCGCCGATCCGCGGCGTGCCGGAAGCCGGCTGGGCGCTGGCGACGTGGGCGCAGGGCCGCGGCTATGCGACCGAGGCGCTCGCGGCCGCGCTCGCATGGCTCGACGCGCAGCAGCGGTTCGAGCGCAGCGTGTGCCTGATCGCGCCGACCAATGTCGCATCGATCCGGGTCGCGGAGAAAGCCGGTTACGGCGAGCCGCGGCCTATCCGGTTCAACGACGCCGATTCGTTGATGTTTTCGCGCAAGAGCCGATAAGCGCGGCGAGCCGGCGGCCGCGTCAGTCGGCTGCCGGTTCGTAGCAACGCACGAAGAGGCCGTCTTCCATCGGCCAGCAGTTGCCGCCTTCATCGCGCACGATCCAGTCGCCCGGCTGCACCGGCCGCCAGCCTTCCGGCGTCGCGACCGCCCACTTCCCGTCACGGCGCTCTACCCGTTCATGGTCGCCGTCGGCGAACCACCGTGTCGCATCGACGTGACTGGTGCGTTTTCTGAATCTCATCCCGTCACCTGCAGAAACGAATTTCAATGTCGCGTGGCCGCGGCGCCGGCGTCGAGCGATCGCTGCCGCACCCTCAGCGCGTGGGTGGCCAACCGGGTCGCGTGCAACGCCGTCCAGCCCTCCGCGATGAGCGCCTCCAGCGTGTCGCGCGCGATGGTGGAAATCCGGACATCGATTTCCTGCATGCGCATCAACGCCGACACGACCTCGGCCGGTTGATCGGGTGCAAGCGCAAGCACGAACGCCGACCGCATCTCGGCCGCGCGGACGGCTTCGTTCCAGTCGGCGCGCGCGACCGCGGCTTCGATCGCCTGCGTGAGTGCCTCGAGACGCTGGACGACTTGCAACGGCGTCATTTCATTTCCCCGTCAATCGTTCGTACCATCCGCTTGCCCGCCCGTCAGGCGCCGGCGCGGCGTCGCGCCGACCCGCGCGCATCCGGTTCCGCACGCGAGCGACATGGCTCGACGTGTCGTCGAAACCGGCAGTCGATACGATCGGGAAACGATGCCATCGCAGTGCGCGATGCGCGCGAGTCGGCTGCGCAGATTGTAGGGAGCGGCACCCGCCCATGTCGGTAATATTTTGTAATGATATGTCGACTAACCTTGCCTGGCCTGGGTTTGACCGGTGCGAGCGCGGTTCGCGGCCGCGGCCTGGCGCAAACGTTTTCGTCTGAAGGATGCGCGGCCGCGCAACGTCGCGAGCGCCGCGCCGGCCCTCGCCCCGAACCGTTTCTGCCCCGCGCGCGACCCCGCCTCGCGCTTCCCGTACCTGCCGCCCGGCGGCGGCGATTGGCCCATAGCTAAGCTCACCGAACGATTCAGATTTCGCCACATTCCACCGGAATGTTGCGCAGTATCATCCACGTCGCTTCGGCTACGACGCGTTCGGACTGGGCCTGACCGCTCGCCACCTTCCCGTTTTGCCCCCTTCGTTTAGCGATGCCCATCCGAATCCTGCTCGTCGAAGACGACGTCCCGCTGTCCGCGCTGATCGCCGACTATCTGCGCCAGCATCATTACCAGGTGGACACGCTGTTCGACGGCGCCGGCGCAGTGCCGGCGATCGTCGCGAACCGCCCCGACCTCGTGCTGCTCGACGTCAACCTGCCGGGCAAGGACGGCTTCGAGATCTGCCGCGAGGCGCGCATGCAGTACGACGGCATCGTGATCATGGTGACCGGCCGCGACGAACCGTTCGACGAATTGCTCGGCCTGGAACTCGGCGCGGACGACTTTCTCCGCAAGCCGGTCGAGCCGCGGCTGCTGCTCGCGCGGATCAAGGCGCAGTTGCGGCGCACGCGCGTGCCGGCGGGCGAGCCCGCGCCGGATTCGCCGCAGCGATACGTGTTCGGCAAATTCTCGATCGACCGGGCCGATCGCCGCGTGCATCTTCCCGACGGCAGCACGCCGCGCCTGACGTCGACCGAATTCGACCTGCTGTGGGCGCTCGTGTGCCGCGCGGGCGAGGTGGTCAGCCGCGAAGACCTGACGCTGCTGCTGCGCGGCATCGCGTTCGACGGCCTCGACCGGTCGATCGACGGTCGCATCTCGAAGCTGCGCCGCAAGCTGCGCGACGATGCGGCCGAACCGAAACGGATCAAGACGATCCGCTCCAAGGGCTATCAGTTCAGCAAGCACGCGTGGGATTGACGCCGCGTGCGGGCCGGCGAGCGGCGTGGCGCGAGCGGGGCCCGCGATGTCCGGCGTGCGTTCGCGGCTATTGCGCGCGGGCCGTACCGGCATCCGGATTCGCATGCGTGCCCGGCTCCGCCTGCCATCCGCCGCCGAGCGCCTTGTACAGCGCGACGAGATCGGTCGTCGTCTGCAACGCGCCCTGCTGCGCCTGCTGCCGCCCCTCCGACCATTGCCGCTCGGCGTCCAGCACGTCGAGGAACGGCGACAAGCCTTTCCGGTAGCGATCGCGCGCGAGGTCCAGCGCGCCCTGTTCGGCCTTCACCGCATCGTCGAGCGCGGCCGCGCGCGCCTGGTCGGTGCGGTACACGGCCAGTGCATTGTCGACGTCGCGCAGCGCGACGAGCACCGCCTGCCGGTAGGCGAGCGCCGCTTCCGCCTGGCGCGCCTGCGACAGCCGCAGGTTCGACACGAGCTGCCCGCCGGAGAAGATCGGCAGCGAGATGGCCGGCCCGAACGAATAGAACAGGTGCGACCAGTGCGCGAGCTCGCGCACGTGCGACGCACGCAACCCGACTTGCCCGGTCAACGAGATGTCCGGATAGAACTGCGCGACCGCGACGCCGACGTCGGCGGTGGCCGCATGCAGCTCGGCCTCCGCGCGGCGGATGTCGGGACGCCGGCGCGCGAGCGTCGACGGCAGACCGACGGGCACGGCCGGCGGCACGTCCGGCAGCGCGCGCGGGGCGGCAAGCCAGTCGTCGAGCGCGCCCGGCGCGCCGCCGACCAGATACGCGAGACCGTTGCGCAACAACACGATCTGCTGGTCGAACTGCGGCAGTTGCGCGCGGATCTGCGCGAGCCGCGCGTCGGCGCTGCGCACGTCGAGATCGCTCGCGAGACCGTGCGCGGCCTGCTCGCGCGTCAGGTCGAGCAGTTCGCGCTGCGCGCGTTGCAGGTCGTCGGCCAGCGCGCGCTGGGCTTGCGCGCCGCGCAGTTGCAGATAGGTCTGCGCGACCTCCGCCTCGAGCGACAGCAGCGCGTCGTCGCGGCTCGCGATCGCCGCGCTCGTCTGCGCGCCGGCCGCTTCGACCGAGCGGCGCACGCGCCCGAACAGGTCCAGCTCCCACGACGCGTCGAAGCCGGCCTGCCACAGGTTGACCGGCGCCTCGAGCGCATCGATCGCGCTACGCGCGCCCTGCTGCACGCGCGCGCCGGTGCCCGGCCCGAACCGGTCGAGCGGCGAGCCCGGCGCGCCGAGACGATCGACGCGCTGGTCGATGCCCTGTTCCTCGACGATGCCTTTCAGGCCGAGCTGTTCGCGCTGATAGCTGGCGGTCGCCCGCACGTCCGGCAAACCTTGCGCGGCGGCCGCGCGAACCTGCGCGCGTGCCTGCGCGATGCGCAGCACGGCCGCCTGCACGTCGAGGTTGTCGTGCGCCGCGCGCTCGACGAGCCGGTCGAGCAGCGGATCGCCGAATGCACGCCACCAGCGCGGATCGGGATCGGCGTCGACCGTCGGCGACGACCGTGCGGCCGCGTCCGACGCGGGAGACGCCGCCTGTCCGTCCGCCCGCATCGCATGCCAGGTGTCCGGCACGTCCGCGTGCGGCGGCTGGTAGTCGGGCCCGACGGTGCAGCTTGCGACCACCGCGCATCCGGTGAAGATCGTCACCGCGCGGCGCACGAGGCTGCGAATCACGCGGCGATTGCGATTGTCCCGACGTGCGTTCATCTCAATGCCCTCCCGCGGCGCGCGCGGCCTTCGCCGGCGAGAACAGGAACGTCAGCGGAATGCTGAACGCGCAGAACACCGCGAGGATCGCGAACACGTCGATATACGCGAGGATCGTCGCTTGCGCGATGAAGGTCTCGTACAGCCGCCCGCCGGCCGTCTGCAATGCGGCCGACGGCGGCGCGCCCGTCAGCGCGCCAATCGCGCGCGCGTTCTCCTGCAACGCATCCTGGAAGTTCTGCGACAGCGTCGACATGTGCGTGGACAGATGCGCCATGCGCGCCTGCGTGCGTTCGCGGATCAGCGCGGTCGACACCGAGATGCCGATCGAGCCCGCGACGTTGCGGAACATCGTGAACAGCGCGGACGCGTCGTCGTTGAGCCGCTGCGGCACGGTCAGGTACGCGAGCGTCGTGATCGGCACGAACATGAAGCCGATCGCGAGCGACTGCGCGCAGCGGATCATCATGAGGTGCGTGTAATCGATGTTCGGCACCAGCGTGCGCGAATAGATCAGCGCGCCGCACAGCAGCACGAAGCCGAACCCGACGAGATAGCGCGTCTGCACGTGCGGCATCAGCCGGCTCACGAGCGGAATCTCGAGCGTGATCAGCAGCGCGCCGGGCGACAGCACGAGCCCCGCGAGCGTCGCCGTGTAGCCGAGATGCTGCTGCGCGAGCTGCGGCACGATCACCGCGCTGCCGTACAGCACGGCCGCGAACGTCGCGATCGTCACGCAGCCGAGCGCGAAATTGCGGTCGCGCAGGCACGACAGGTCGACCACCGGCTTCTTCGTGCGCAGCAGCCACAGCGTCGCGCCGATCAGCCCGAGCGCGGACAGCACCGCGAAGATGCGGATGAAGTTCGAACCGAACCAGTCCTCGTCCTCGCCGCGATCGAGCATCACCTGCAGGCAGCCGAGCCCGATCGCGATTAGCCCGATGCCGATGTAGTCGATGGAGATTCCGCGTTCGGCGTCGCGCCGCCACGGCGGATCCTCGACGAGCTGCATCACCGCGAGCACGGTCAGCGCGCCGATCGGCACGTTGAGCAGGAACACCCAGCGCCACGAGAAATGGTCGGTGATCCAGCCGCCGAGCGTCGGCCCGAGCACCGGCGCGACGACGATCGCGATCGCCGAGATCGAGAACGCGCGGTTGCGCTGCTCCGGCGGAAACGTATCGAGGATGATCGACTGCTGGTTCGGCTGCAGCCCGCCGCCGAACAGCCCCTGCAGCACGCGGAACACGATCAGTTCGCCAAGGTTGGTCGCGACGCCGCACAGGAACGAGCACACGGTGAACGCGGCGATGCACAGCAGGAAGTAGCGCTTGCGGCCGAGCAGGCGCCCGAGGAAGCCCGAAATCGGCAGCACGATGCCGTTCGCGACGAGGTACGACGTGAGTGTCCAGGTCGCCTCGTCGTAGCTCGCCGACATCGTGCCGGCGATGTGCGGCAGCGCGACGTTGACGATCGTGGTGTCGAGTACTTCCATGAACGCGGCGAGCGTGACGACGATCGCGATGAGCCACGGGTTCGCGGCGGGTCGCCATGCGCCGCCGGACGCGCCGTTGCGCTCGGGCGGCCGGTTCATCGGCGGGCCTCGCGAAACGGGAATGACGTGCGGGTATCGGGCATCGGATCGCTCCGGTCGACACCGGCCGCGGCGCGGCGGCCGGTCATTTCAGGTGAACGGTCGGCACGGCCGACAGGCCGAGACCGAGCGGCGGACGGGTCGGCAGCGGGCCGTCGAGCACGATCTTCACCGGCACGCGCTGCACGATCTTCACGAAGTTGCCGGTCGCGTTCTCGGTGGGGAACGCGGAGAAGCGCGAGCCGCTGCCGAGCTGGATGCTGTCGACGTGGCCGTGCAGGTCGAGATCGGGATACGCGTCGACCGACACGTCGACGCGGTCGCCGATGCGCATCCGTTCGAGCTGCGACTCCTTGAAATTCGCGGTGATCCACACGCGCGGCGTGACGATCGAGAAGATCGACGTGCCCGGTTGCAGGAACGAGCCCAGTTGCACGTTGCGCCGCGTGACCCAGCCGTCGGACGGCGCACGCATTTCGCAGTACGACAGGTTCAGGTTGGCTGTCTCGAGCTGCGCGCGCGCCTGCAGCACCTGCTGGCGGCGCTCCTCGACGGCCGTCTCGGCCTGCCGGATCTGCTGCGGCACGAGGCTCGCGGTGCGCGCCTGCGCCTGGGCCATCGCGACGTTCGCGTCGGCGGTCGCGCGCTGCGCGTCGGCCGCATCGATCGCCTGCTGCGACGTTGCGCGCGCATCGACCGCGCGTTGCCGCGCCTGCGCGGCGAGCGCCTGCCGGTACGCGGCTTCCGCCGATTCGATCTGCGCGCGCGCTTGCCGGTACTGGGCCGGATACTGCACGCGTGCGATGTCGAGCTGCACGCGCGCCGCATCCAGCTGGGCCTGGGCGAGGCCGAGCTGCGCCTGCGCCGCGTCGACCTGCGCGCGGTAGTCGCGCGGATCGATCTCGACGAGCACGTCGCCGCGCCGCACGAAGGTGTTGTCGTCGACCGCCAGCCGCGTCACGTAGCCGGACACGTGCGGCGCGACCGCGATCGCGTTGCCGTCGGTGTACGCATCGTCGGTGCTTTCCTGGTTGCGCGTCGCGAGCCACCAGACGAGGCCGCCGACGAGCAGCACGATCAGCACCGCGCCGAGGATGATCAGCGTTTTCTTGCCGGGTCGCTTGCGTTCGCCTTCGCCGTCGTTGCCGTCTCCGTCTCCGCCGGTGCGACCGCCGCGATCGTCGTGCGGATGGTCGTCGCCACCGCCGCCGCCCGGCGCGTCGGTCGGGTGCTCGCCGTCGTTGCGGCCCGGCGCGGGGCCCGCGCCGCTGCCGCCACCGGACGGCCCATCGCCTGCGCGCGCGACCACGGTCGGCCAGCGCACGTGCAGCGGCGTCGACAGGGCGGCACCGGCCGCCGCCGACACGAACGCGTCAGGCGCGCCGGTGCCGCGCGGTCCGGGCGTCAGCGCGCGCCGGACCGCGACGCCAAATCGCTCACGAACGGACAACGGGCACAGGATCGCATCGGGCATGAACGGGACTCCGGGCGGCGGCCGCGGGCGTCATTGCCCGCACGGACCTCAAGCGCGCGATCAAGCAAACAGCGGGCCCGGCAAGGTGGTTCGGCTTGGTTCCAGCCGACCGGCACGCCCGATGCGCGACGCGTACGTTTCGACGGCCCCGACAGGACTCGCGAACCATGACACGCTCGACCTCACTCGACACCGACACGCGCGACGAAGATCGCGGCAACAGCACGCCCGGTCCCGAAGGCAAACGCCACGGCACGGCCACGCCGCCGCCGCGCAGCGCGCACGATCCCGCAGAAGGCAAGCCGGACGAGCCGGAAAACGGCACGCCGCAGGATCGCGCACCATCCCGCAAGCGCGAAGACGCGCGCTAGCCGCGCATTGCGCCGCACCGCGCCCGCGGTCGGCCGCGACAGGCGGCGGCATAAATGACAAGCCGTTGAAAAATCGCGGACGCCCGCCGGCACGCAGCCCCGAAACGCTCACGCGCCGGCAGGCGCGGCGGCGAAGCAGGAATGCACGTTGCTGTACCGGGTAATGGATCTTTCATTCACCCGTCGCCTGCCCTGCATGACGCTCCCCGACCCGTCCGATTTCCCTGTTCGCGCGGTGCCGCTGGCGCCGCTGGCGAAAGAACGCGCAACGATCATCTGCCATCGCAACCAGCGCGTGCTGCTGGTCGCCCGACGGCCGTCGTCGCGCTGGACGTTGCCGGGCGGCGTGATTCGGCGCGGCGAATCGGCGCTCGACGCCGCGCATCGCGAGCTTCGGGAGGAAACGGGGCTCGTCGATCTCGAACTCGCGTATTTCTTCTACGTGGACGGCAGCGTGAAACGCCATCACGTGTTCGTCGCGAGCCTGCCGCGCGGCGCGCACGCGTGCCCGGGCCGGGAAATCGCGCTGTGCCGCTGGGTCGGCATCGACGCGGTGCCGCACTGGCCGGCGAGCGCGCCGACGCAGCGCATCATCCGCCAGTTCGCGGATCTGTGCGCCGCGTGCGGCCTGTCACCGGCGCCGGTCAAGCGTCTTTCGTCGCCTCGTTGAGCCCGGCGACCGGCGGCTGCGCATCACGCGCGAGCCCTTGCGCGAAGACTTTCAGTCCTTCGAGCAGCGGCGTCAACGCCTCCCACAGCGCCTCGTCGTGCAGCAGCCGGTAGACGCCGCGCACGCCGGGCGCGACATGCTCGTGCTGCGCCGGCTGCCAGGCGCCCACGTGATGCAGCGCGTCGGCCGCCGCGAACGCGGCGCGACCGAACTGTTCCGGCGGAATGCGCGACAGCGCCGTCACGAGCATCGCGAGATTCTGCATGCCGCTCTGCATGCCGGGCTTGTCGAGCACGTCGACGAACGTGTCGGCCAGCCGCGCGTTCGCCGTGACGACCTCGTTCGCGAAACGCAGGAAGCCGTGTCGATGCAGGCTGCCGAGCAGGTGTTCGAGCGCGTCGTGCGCGCCGGGCTCCGGATGCGGAGGCGTCGTATCGGGGGGCTGGCGGTCGGTCATGGGCTTGCTCCGGTTGGGGCGCCAGGCTGCCGTCGTGCCGGCAGCCGTGCGTGCGCCGAATGCGTGTCGTAGTCGTTCACCGGCCCCCGCCGGTGCGGGCAGCCGCGGCCGCGTCAGTGCGAATGGCCGCCGGGCGGCGCCTTGTATTCGCTGCGCGCGCCCATCGCGTCCTCGACGTGATGCACGCCATGCAGCGCGGCGACGCCGTCGATCAGCGCCTGCCTTTCGGCCTCCTCGACCTGTCCGGTCAGGCACACGTTGCCGCGCTCGACGCTCACGTCGATGTCGCGCGGGCGACCGACGAGCCGGCCGAGCGCCGCACGCACGCGCTCGGCGACCTGCACGTCGCTCGCATCGCCCGCGAGCCAGTCCGCCCGCAGGCCGGCGATCGCGCCGCGCGCATGGTCGGCCGCCCGCTTCGCCTGCGTATTCGCATAATCGGCCACGCCGTGCCGGCCCGCAACCGCCTTGTCGCGCAGATACGCGCGCCGGCGCCGGCCGGACGACGGATCGAGGAAGTACATCGCGGCCGCGCCGCAGGCGACGGCCACCGCAAGATTCAACAGCGGATTCGAAGGGGTTCTGGAGTTCATGGAAGCACCGTAGGCAATACCCGGAACGACCGGGCTTCGTTTCGGGTTGCAGCACGTGCCGTTCCCCGCCGCGAGCGTCATGGGCACGCCGGTCTGCCGCGATGCGACGCCGAAAACGACAAGCGTTTGAAAAATCATCGGGCCGCGCATCGCGCGATCAGGCGATCAGGCGATCAGGATTCGGGCGGCGTATCGGCCGTTTCCGCGCGTGTGCCGCCCGGCTCGTCCTCGCCGCGCTCGGCCGCGCGCTGCGCCATTTCGACGTAGGTCTGCGCCAGCGCGCGCAATTCCTCCTCCGACGCATCCTCGATCCCGATCAGCCGGTCGCTCGCCGCGCGCGTGACCGCGAGCAATTCGTCGAGCTTCAGTTGCAGCGCCACGCTGTCGCGGTTCTGGTTGCGCTGCAGCAGGAACACCATCAGGAACGTGACGATCGTGGTGCCAGTATTGATCACCAACTGCCATGCGTCGGAGTAGTGAAACACGGGCCCGCTCACGAGCCACAGCACGGTGATGGCGACCGCGCTGCCGAACGCGACAGGCGAGCCGGCCCAGGTCGTCACGCCCGACGCGAAACGTTCGAACGCGCGGGTGACCGCGTGCCCGCTCGGCGCGGAACCGGCGCCGGGCTTGCACGCCGTGTCGCGACGGTCGCTCGGTGGTTCGTTGGGTTCGCGCATGACAGCCTCCGGATTCGATGGTTGGTTGGAATGTGCGCATGAACCGCGTCGCCGCCCGCCGCGAACCGGACGCATGCAGGGCCGCCCGGGGGCCGGTCCCGTGTGCGCGCCGTCGAAACAAGCATCGCGCGTGCCCGTGCGGCGGCGGCTTTACCGCGGCGCGTGCGTGTCCTCGTCGTCCGGGAAATAGCGCGTGTCGGTCAGCTGCGCGATGCCGTCGAGATCCGGAAAGATCGTCGCGACGCTCACGCCGACACCGGCGAGTTCCTGCCGGATCGTCGCGAACCGCGCGCCCGGCACGACGATGCGGATGAGGCGGCCGGCGAAATCCGCATGCTCGTCGAGCGGCACGAAGCGCTCGGCGCCGGTGTCGTAGCCGTGAATCGTGAACCAGCCGTCCTGCGCGGTGATCCGCGGCATCACGTGACGCGGCCGGAACACCTTGGTGCGCGTAACCTCCAGCGGGGCGCGCCGCTCGGCGGCGGTCGCGATGTCGTCGGCGTCGTGCGCGAGGCACCACACCACGCCGTCGCCGCCCGCTTCGCCCGCGCGCCTGACCGCGAACCACAGCGCGGCGAGCGCGTTGCCGGACCAGTCGAGCAGCCGTGTGCGCATCCCGTGCTGCTGCGCGAGCGCGAGCCAGTCGCACGCATCGAGGTTCTGTCCGGGTTCGAGGTGCGGCAGCGCGCGCCGCGTGAATTCGTCGAGCATCCGCGCTTCGACGTCGGGCGACGCGCGCTGTCGCGCGATGCCCGGCACGAGCGGCCAGCCGGCATTGCACTGGCCGCGAAAGAGGCGCAGCGCCATCGTCTGCCGCTGCGCGCCGATCGCGGCCATGTAGTCGGCCACGCTGTCGATCGAGCGATCTGCCGCGTCACGTTCACCGTCCATCACCCCTCCTGTCGCGGTTGCCGGTACGCGCCGCCGTCGCGTCGGCACGTGTCCGCTGTCGCCGCTGACCGGATGCGCGGCCGCCGGTACGGCCGACCGCGCATCCCGTCCCGCCCCGCGATTCACGGCGTCTTGCCGTGCTCCTTCTGCCAGCGTTCCATCAGCGCGATCTCGTCGCGCTGCGCGGCGACGATCCGGCTCGCGAGCTGCCGCAGCGTCGGGTCCTTGCCGTATTTCAGCTCGACCTGCGCCATGTCGATCGCGCCCTGGTGATGCGGCGCCATGTGCGAGACGAAATCGCGATCGGCGTCGCCCGTGTACGGGGCGCTTTCCATCGCTTCCATCATCTTGCGGTCGGCACGCTTGAATGCCTGCGTGGATGAGTCCGGCACGCTGGCCGGATTGGCGGGACGCAACTGCGCCGCCGCGGGCAGCGCCGACGCACACACGGCCAGCAGGGTGCAGGCGGCACCGCGGCGCAGGGATGAACGGTTGAATGCAGACATGAGACGAATCCTCGCTAAGAGATTGAACGGTTCGCGTGCGGCTCTCCTCTCGTTTGCACGCGTCGCGACGACGGAGGCCGCGCGGCACGCGTCACCGCCATCGCGCACGCGCATGCGCGTCGCCGCGCGCGACCAGCGCGCGGATGCGGTCGGCGGTGCGGCACGCGATCGCCTGGATCGTCAGCGACGGATTCACGCCGCCGACGGTCGGAAACACCGAGCCGTCGCACACCCACAGGTTCGGGATGTCCCAGCTGCGGCAATCGGCATCGACGACGCTCGTCGCCGGGTCGTCGCCCATCCGCACGGTGCCGGCGAGATGGCACGTGTCGTCCTCCTCGTGCCAGATGTCGCGCGCGCCGGCCGCTTCCAGCGAACGGCCCATCTGCGCGAGCGCATGGCGAATCATCCGGCGATCGTTGTCGTCGTACGAATAGGTGACGCGCGCGACCGGCAGCCCGAACGCGTCGCGTTCGTCGGCGAGCGTCACGCGGTTGTCCGCGCGCGGCAGTGTCTCGCCGACGATCTTCAGGCCGGCCTGGAAGTTGTAGCGCGCCATCTCGCGCTTCAGCGCATCGCCCCACAGCCCGCGCGCGGCGACCTTGCGCGCCCATTCGATCGGCAGCGGCCCCTGGCTCATCCAGCAGTAGCCGCCGAAGAAATCCTTGCCTTCGTCCGCGTAGTTCCAGTGCTCGGTGATCGACAGCGACGGCGGGCCCTTGTACCAGCGCACTTCGTCGTCCATCGTCCCCCACGACGCCTGGTTGAGCTGCGCCATCAGATAGCGGCCGACGAGGCCCGAACGGTTCGCGAGCCCCTGCGGATGCCGCCCGTTCGCGGACAGCAGCAGCAGGCGCGGCGTCTCGATCGCGTAACCGGCGACGACGACGTTGCGCGCGCGCTGGAAATGCGTGCGGCCGTCGCGCCGGTAGTGCACGCCGGTCGCGCGATCGCCTGCGGCCTCGATCCGCAGCGCCATCGCGAGATCGCGCACCTCGGCGCCGGCCGCGACCGCGCGCGGAATCCACGTGACGAGCGCGCTCTGTTTCGCGTTGGTCGCGCAGCCGGCGATGCAGAAGCCGCGATACACGCACGGATGCGCGCGGCCGCGCGGCGCGGACAGCGTCGCGAGCGGCGTCGGCGTCCAGTCGATGCCCATTGCCTCCGCGCCACGTGCGAGCACGAGCGCGGCCGCGTTCAGTTCGTGTGCGCGATACGGATAGCGCGGCCGCGGCGGGCCCCACGGGTAGTTCACCGGCCCGCTGATCTTCAACGCCTGTTCGACCTCGCGGTAGTAGCGCCACATCTCGCGCCAGTCGAGCGGCCAGTCGACGCCATAGCCGAGCGCGCTGCGCGAGCGAAACCACTCGGGCCTGAACCGCAGCGACACCATCGCGAAGTGCACCGTGCTGCCGCCGATCGCCCGGCCGCTGTTGTTGGTGCCGAGCGTGAGCGGATCGGCGCCGTCGCAGATCCGCTCGTCGGTCCAGAACAGCTTGTGCTGATGCGTCTCGTCCGACGCGAATTCCTCGAGCGGCCGCCACCATGCACCCGCGTCGAGCGCGACGACCGAAAAGCCGTATTCGGCGAGCTTGCACGCGAGCGTGCCGCCGCCCGCGCCGGTGCCGACGATCACGAAGTCGACCTCATCGTCGTCGCGGAACATCCGCATCGGCGACCAGCCGCCGACCCGAAACGGATCGGGCGCACGGCCGTCGCGGCCGCGCGGCGTCGGGGCGGACAGCGGTTCATCGGCGGCCATCGCGATCGCCCTCCTCCATGCGCATGTCCGCTTCCCACGGGTCGCGGCGGTTGAAGTCCATCCGCACGTAGCCGCGCGGGCTCGCGGGTCCGCCGAAGCCGATCTCGTTCCACGCGAACGGATGGCCGTAGTACGCGCCGCAGACGTCCATCAGCACGCGCTTCGTGAAGAACGTGCGCGGGTCCATGCCGTCCCACGCCGGTTCCAGCTGCCGGTCGACGTCGCCTTGCTGTACCGCGTGCAGCAACGCATCGGCGTCGCGCGCGCCGAGCGCCGCGAACGGGCAACCATGCGCGTGCCGCGCCATCGCGTCGAGCGCGGCGAGTCCCGTCTGCCACGCGACGCGCAGCGGCGGAAGGCGCGCATCGCGATAGCCGTCGCCGTCGTCGGCCGCGAGCCGCGCGTCGACCAAGGCGGCGGTCGGGATCGCGCCCGCGCCGCCCGGCTGCTGCGGGACGATGCGCGCGCACAACGCGCCGAGCGTCGCGAATCGTTCGGCATCCAGATAGCGTGGCGCATGGGCCGCGACACGCAGGCGCGCATCGATTGCGCGCCGCGTCGCATCGTTCCACGATGGAGTGTCGCGCTTGGCGAGCACGTCATAGCCCGGATAGCGCGGCAGCGCGACGGCGTTGCGGTTCGTATCGCTCATGGCGCCTCCCGTTCGGCGAGCGCGGTCGCGGCGAGCCCCGCGATCGCGAGCGCGGTGAAGCTCGGCGGCGCCGGCAGCGGCGGGCCCGACAGCAGGTTCTGCGACCAGTTGCGCCAGCCGCCCATCTGCCGCGCGACGCCGCGCACATGAAACGCGACGCCGACGAACCCGAGCACGGCCGTCGCGCGCAGCCAGCCGCGGCAGAACCGCCGGTCGGCGCGCGGACGCGACAGCGCGAGCTGCGCGGTCGCCAGTGCGGCCACCGGCGGCACGACGAGCGGCGCGAACATCGCGCGATGCTGGAAGGCGCCGCGAAAATGCAGCAGCCCGACTTCACCGAGCGTGCCGACGAGCCCCGCCGCGACGAGCCCGGCCAGCGCGCGCCCGGCCGGCAGTCCGGCGAGCCGCGGCGCGTCGGCCGGGCTCTCGCGCAGCCGCTCGCCCGCCGCCCCCAGCGCGCCCGACAGCAGCAGCGCGAACGGCGCACCGAGCGGCGCGCCATAGAACAGGTTGTGCCAGCTGAACCCGCCCGGTCGCTTCGTCACGTTGTACAGGTGGAACGCGGAACCGGCGACACCGACCGCGGCCGCTGCGACGTGCACCGCGTCGCGCAGCCGGTGGCGCACGGGCGTGTCGTCCGCGTGGCCGTGCACGCTCGCGATCACCGACAGCGTCGACATCGCGAGCGGCGCGAGCATCGCGCGATTGTGAAAGGTGCCGCGATAGTGCTCGACGCCGCTGTCCGCGAGCACCGAGCCGGCCAGCAGCAGTGCGCTGCGGTTCAGCAGCCGCGCGGCGTCGGCGAGCAACCTGTCGCGCTCGGCGGCGCGATGTCGGGGGTGTCGCATCGTTCCTCCTCGTCGGGATTCAAAGCGCGAGATCCAGCAGATCGGCGGCGCGCAATTCGAGGCCGAGCCCGGCGCGCGTCGCGTCGATCTCGAGCGCGCCGTCGACGAGCCGCGGCGCGCCGTCGAACAGCATCCGCTCGATGCGCACGTGATCGTGAAACCATTCGATGTGGCGCAGGCGCGGCGCCGCGCATCCGATGTGCCGGTGCAGCGCGGGTGCGCAATGCGCGGACAAGTCGATGTGATGCGCATCGGCAAGCGCGGCGGCCGCGAGAAAGCCGCTGACGCCGCCGCAGCGCGTCGCGTCGGCCTGCAGCACGTCGACCGCGCGGCCTTCCAGCAAGCGCCGGAAATCGTCGGGCGTATACGCGTACTCGCCGGCGGCGATGTCGACCCGCGCGCCGACGTGCTCGCGCACGAACCGCAGCCCGTCGACGTCGTCGCTGCTGACGGGCTCCTCGAACCAGCGGATGTCGCAATCGGCGGCGGCCTGCGCGAACCCGAGCGCGGTGCGCGGCGCATACGCGCCGTTCGCATCGACGAACAGGTCGACGCCCGGCCCGAGCGCATCGCGCGCCGCGCGCACGCGCGACGGATCGCGTGCATCGTCCACGCCGATCTTGATCTTGCACGCGCGCACGTGCCCGGCGCGCCAGCCGTCGAGCTGCGCGGCGAGCGTCGGCGCATCGTAAGTCGTGAAACCGCCGCTGCCGTACACCGGCACGCGCTCGCGCAAGCGGCCGAGCAGCAGCGCGAGCGGCACGTCGGCGAGTTTTGCCTTTGCGTCCCACAACGCGGCGTCGAGCGCCGAGATCGCGGTCGCCGCGATTCCGCCGCGGCCGACGTTGCGCACCGCGCGCCACAGCGCGTCGACGGCGGCCGGGATGTCCACCACCGGCCGGTTGCGCAGCACGCCGGCCAGCAGCGACGTCACGAGCGGCACGGCGCTCGCGTCCGTGTACGTATAGCCGAGCCCCGTCACGGGCCCCGCGTCGATCTCGACGACGACGACCGTCGTCGCGGTCCATGCGTAGGTGCCGTCGGCTTCGGGCCGGTCGGTCGGCACGCGGTACGCGCGGGCGCGCACGTCGTCGATCGCCGGCGCGGCGGAAAGTGCCATCGTTGCGCTCCGGTCAGCTTGCTTGTTGCTTGCGGTGCGGCGTGCAACCGCTGTGCCCGGCTTCTGCGGCGCGGCACGTGCCTTGCGCGGCAGCCTCGCATCGGCTCATCCCGAACCAAGGAGAAACGGCATGGCGACAGTGGCGGATTTCATCGTCGAGCGGCTGTACGACTGGGGCGTGCGCCGCATCTACGGCTACCCGGGCGACGGCATCAACGGCTTTTTCGGCGCGCTGAACCGCGCGGACGGCAAGATCGAATTCATCCAGGCGCGCCACGAGGAGATGGCGGCCTTCATGGCGTCCGCGCATGCAAAATTTACAGGCGAGCTGGGCGTATGCGTCGCGACCTCGGGCCCCGGCGCCGCGCACCTCGTGACCGGCCTGTACGACGCGCGGCTCGACCACATGCCGGTGCTCGCGATCGTCGGCCAGCAGGCGCGCGCGGCGCTCGGCGGCCACTATCAGCAGGAAGTGGATCTACCGGCGCTTTACAAGGACGTTGCGGGTGCATTCGTTCAGCTGGCGACGGTGCCCGGCCAGGTGCGTCACCTGGTCGATCGCGCGGTGCGCACCGCGCTCGGCGCGCGCACGGTCACCGCGCTCGTGCTGCCGAACGACCTGCAGGAGCTCGACTACGCGCCGCCGAAGCGCGCGCACGGCACCGTGCATTCGGGGGTCGGCTACACGGCGCCGAAAGTCGTGCCGTATGCGGACGACCTGCGGCGCGCGGCCGACGTGCTCAACGCGGGGTCGAAAGTCGCGCTGCTGGTCGGCGCCGGTGCGCTGAAGGCGACCGACGAGGTCATCGCGGTGGCCGACCGGCTCGGCGCGGGCGCCGCGAAAGCGCTGCTCGGCAAGGCCGCGCTGCCGGACGACCTGCCGTGGGTCACCGGTTCGATCGGGCTGCTCGGCACCAAGCCGAGCTACGAGCTGATGACCGAATGCGACACGCTGCTGGTGGTCGGCTCGGGTTTTCCGTATTCGGAATTCCTGCCGAAGGAAGGCCAGGCGCGCGGCGTGCAGATCGACCTGAAGGCCGACATGCTGAGCCTGCGCTACCCGATGGAAGTCAACCTCGTCGGCGACAGCGCCGAGACGCTGCGCGCGTTGCTGCCGCTCTTGAACGAGCGTCGCGACACCGCATGGCGCGACCGGATCGCGAAATGGAACCACGACTGGCACGAGACGCTCGCCGCCCGCGCGGCCGCGAAAGCCAGCGCGGGGCGCGGCGTGAACCCGCAGCGCGCGTTTACCGAGCTGTCGCCGCGCCTGCCCGACGACGTGATCCTGACGAGCGATTCGGGCTCCTGCGCGAACTGGTATGCGCGCGACCTGATGATGCGGCGCGGGATGATGGGGTCGTTGTCCGGCGGGCTCGCGTCGATGGGCGCCGCGGTGCCGTACGCGATCGCCGCGAAATTCGCGCACCCGGTGCGCCCGGTGATCGCGATGGTCGGCGACGGCGCGATGCAGATGAACAACATGGCCGAACTGATCACGGTCGCCAAATACTGGCGCCAGTGGCCCGACCCGCGCTGGATCTGCATGGTGCTGAACAACGAGGACCTGAACCAGGTCACGTGGGAGCAGCGTGTGATGGAAGGCGACCCGAAGTTCGACGCGTCGCAGCAGATCCCGAACGTGCCGTACTACCGCTTCGCGACGCTGCTCGGCCTCAAGGGGATCTACGTCGACGATCCGGAACAGCTCGGCGCCGCATGGGACGAGGCGCTCGCGTCCGACCGGCCGGTCGTGCTCGAAGTGAAGAGCGACCCCGAGGTGCCGCCGCTGCCGCCGCACGTGACGCTGCAGCAGGCGAAGCATTTCGCCGAAACGCTGGTGAAAGGCGACGCGCGCGAAGCCAACGTGATCGTCGAGACCGCGCGGCAGGTGCTGTCGGCCGTGCTGCCCGGCAACGGCGAACACGGCGACAAGGCCGGCAAAGGCAGCAAGGGCGGGAAAGGCGAATCGTAGGCAACGCACGCGCGGACGGCGCGTCATCCTAGCCGATGTCGACGTCGTCCCGCCCGTCGCCCTGCAGCGCGAGCGCCGCATTCACGAGCCCGACCTGCGCGAGCGTGAACGGAAAATTCCCGCACAGGCGCCGCGTGTGCACGTCGTATTCCTCGGACAGCAGCCCGACGTCGTTGCGCAAGCCGAGCAGCCGCTCGAACAGCGCGTGCGCGTCGTCGTCGCGCCCCTGCATCCGGTACACCTGCACGAGCCAGAAGCCGGCCGCGAGAAACGCGCCTTCGTCGCCTTCGCAACCGTCCGCGAAACGCGGCGGCCGATAGCGGAACGGCAAGCCGTCGTCGACCAGTTCGCGCTCGATCGCGGCGACCGTCGCGACCACGCGCGGATCGGACGCGTCGAGCATCCCGGTCAGCGGAATCAGCAGCAGGCTCACGTCGATGCCGTCGCCGTCGAAGCGATCGACGAAGCGGCCCAATTGCGCGTGATAACCGTGCTCGAGCACCTCCGCGCGCACCGCGTCGGCCCAGCGCCGCCACACGTCGAGCGGTGCGTGGTGGCCGAATGCGCGCGCGGAACGGTACGCGCTTTCGACCGCGGCCCATACCATCACCTTCGACGACGTGAACGGATGCCGGCCGCTGCGCACCTCCCAGATCCCTTCGTCCGGCTCGCGCCAGATCGTCGCGAGATGTTCGAGCAGGCGCCGTTCGAGCGTCCACGCGTCGTCGTCGGGCGGCAGCCCGTGCCGGCGCGCCTGGTACAGCGCCCCGAGCACCTCGCCGTACACGTCGAGCTGCAACTGGTCGGCTGCCGCGTTGCCGAAGCGCACCGGTTGCGCGCCTTCGTAACCGGCCAGATGCGCGGCTTCCCACTCGGCCGCACGCCGGCCGCCGTCGGCCGCATACAGCACCTGCAGTTGCGACGGATGATCGGCGATCGCGCGCACGAGCCAGTCGCGCCAACGCGCGGCTTCGTCGCGATAGCCGCAGCGCACCAGCGCGCGCAGCGTGAAACTCGCATCGCGCAACCAGCAGAACCGGTAGTCCCAGTTGCGCTTGCCGCCGAAGCGCTCGGGCAACGAACTGGTCGGCGCCGCGACGATGCCGCCGGTGCGCAGGCTCGACAGCAGTTTCACCGTGATCAGTGCGCGCTCGATCGCGTCGCGATGCGGGCCCTCGGCGGCGTTGCAATCCGACCAGACGCGCCAGAACGCCTGCGTGTCGCGCAGCGACGCGTACGCGTCGGGCACGGCCGGCGCCGGGTCGAACGAACGCGCGTAACTGATGCAGAAATCCACCCGCTCGCCCGCCGCGATCCGTCGCGTGCCGACCAGCCGGTCGCTCTGCACGTCGAGCCGCGCATCCGTGTCGAGCCACATCGCATCGCCGCCCGTCATCATCCGCCAGCGCCGGCCGAAACGCCGGCACCACGGCAGCGCGCTGCCGTAGTCGAAGCGCACGCCGAGGTCGATATCGACGTCGACCGTCCCGCGCTCGCCCTTCACGCTGCGGATCAGGCATGGATCGGGCGCGTTCCAGCTCATCCAGTCGGTGAGCGTGATGCGGCCCGACGAGGTGTCGAACGTCGTTTCGAGTATCGCGGTGCCCGGCAGATAGCGACGCGTGGCGCGGGCATCGTGCTCGCGCGGCGCGATCCGGAACCGGCCGTTGTCCGGCGTACCGACGAGCGCGGCGAAGCACGGCGGCGAATCGAAGTCCGGCCAGCACAGCCAGTCGATGCTGCCGTCGCGCGCGACGAGCGCCGCGCTGCGTCCGTCGCCGACAAGCGCGTAATCCTCGATCCGCATCGCGCTCACCGGTGCCATTTGCGCGCGGCGGAAAAGGCAGCCGCGAGCACCGCGACGGCCGCGCCGAACGCGAGCGCGCGCGACGCGCCGAGCCCTGCCTCGGCGCCGGCGCGGCGCGCTTCGTCGGTGAACGCGCCGCGCGTCGCATGCCGGCCCGGCACCGGCTCCCACAGGTTCGACGGGCGCGGGCCGGCCCGCGCCGCGCGCTGCTGGCCGCGCACGGCCGTCCGCGCGAGATAGCGGTCGAAGCAGCCGGGGGCAAGGCCGTTCGCGACGATCGCCGCGAGCGACGACCAGCCGACCCAGCGCTCGCGGCACGGATGCCGCGCGGCGTGCACGATCGCATCGGCCGCCACCTCCGGCGCATAGACCGGCGCGACCGGACGCGGTGCATGCGGCAGCACGGATTCGGCCCAGTCGAACTGCGGCGTGTCGATCGCGGGCAATTGCACCATCGTCACGCGCACATGACTGTGTGCATGCAGCAGCTCGCAGCGCAGCGCGTCGGTAAAGCCGCGGATCGCGTGTTTCGCGCCGCAGTACGGGGCCTGCAACGGAATCGACCGGTATGCGAGCGCCGAGCCGACCTGCACGATCGTGCCGCGGTTGCGCGGGGCCATCCGTGCGAGCGCGGCACGCGTGCCGTACACGCAGCCGAGGTAGGTGACGGCCGTCACGCGCGCATAGTCTTCCGGCGAGATGGCGTCGAATGGCGCGAACACGGTCACCATCGCGTTGTTGACCCACACGTCGAGCGGCCCGAGTTCGTGTTCGATCCGCTCGGCCGCCGCGTCGAGCGCAGCCGCATCGCTGACGTCGACGGCAATCGGCAGCGCCTGGACGCCATACGCGCGCACTTCGCATGCGGTGTCGTGCAGCGCGCGCGGATCGCGAGCGAGCAGCGCGACGTTCGCGCCGAGTCGCGCAAACGCATGGGCGGTCGCGCGACCGACGCCCGCGCTTGCACCCGTGATCGCGACGGTCTTCACGGTCGAGTCCTCCCGTTTTTCGATGATGGCCGGCACGCCGTCGAAGCTTTCGCGCCGCTACGTGCCGGAACGCGATCGGCGCAGCAAACGACATGCCGTCGGCCGCCGGGGCCGCATGGCCTCGGCGCGAGCCGTGAACGGTCGCCCAATTTACAAGCCGGCTGTAACGCGCCGGCCGTCGTGCGCGCAATCCCGCCACCTCGCGGCCGCCTCCGCGCCGGCCGCACGCGCACGAAATTTGCTCCGCCGCGAACGGCTGTCGTCATGCCGGTGCGTCCGGCAAGGAGTCTCGTTGCTCGTTCCGCTGTCCCGCAAAACGCGTCATATCGCGCGCGTCGCACCGTTCGCGTGCGCGGTCGCGCCGAGCGTCGCGTACGCGGCCGCCGCGCCTGCGGCGCCCGGCAATCCGGCCGCGCCGTTACCGCTCGCGTACGTCGTGCACGCGGCCGGCCCCGCCGCGCAGCCGGTGTTCGTGCTCGGCTGGGCGCTGCTCGCGCTGTGTACGTTCGTCTGCATCGCGATCGCCGTGCTGCTTCTGATCGCGCTGTTTCGTCGTCGCGCACGGACAGGCGGCGGCCACGGCAGCGGCCTGACGATCGTGACGGTAGGCTCCGCGATCTCGATCCTGCTGCTGTTCGGCGCGCTCGTGTACATGCTGCGCGTGCTGGGCATGGTCGCCGCACCGCCGCGCCCGCCCGCGCTGACGATCACCGTGACCGCACAAGACTGGTGGTGGGCCGTTCGTTATCCGGACGATGCGGGCGGCCCGGCCTTCGACACCGCGAACGAGATCCATATTCCGGTAGGCGAGCCCGTCGCGATCGAACTGAAGAGCGCCGACGTGATCCACGCGTTCTGGGTGCCGCAACTTGCCGGCAAGACCCAGACGATTCCCGGCCAGACCAACCGCCAATGGCTGCAGGCCGACCGGCCCGGCATCTATCGCGGCCAATGCTCGCAGTATTGCGGCGCGCAACATGCGCACATGGCGTTCGAAGTCGTGGCCGAGCCGCCGGCTGCGTTTCACGCATGGCTCGCCGCGCAGCGCCAACCGGCCCGGGCACCCGCGGCGGGCGCCAACGCCGAACGCCGCGGCCAGCGCGTGTTCGCCGCGCGCTGCGCGGGCTGCCACGCGGTGCGCGGCACCGACGCCGCGGGCGACGCGGGCCCCGATCTCACGCACGTCGGCACGCGCCGGCTGCTCGCGGCCGGCACGCTGGACAACACGCCCGACAACCTGCGCCGCTGGATCGCGCATGCGCAGCAGGTCAAGCCGCAATCGCTGATGCCGTCGATCGCGCTCGCGCCGCGCGACGCCGACGATCTCGCCGCGTATCTCGCGACGCTGCACTGAACGGAGGATGCCGATGGCCATTGCCCGCGACACGCCCACCCCGCTCAGCCGCGTACCCGATCTCGGCGACGCGCCGCCCGGTTCCGCGCACGAGCGCGCGCTGGCCGAGCTGTGGGAATCGGCACCCGGCTGGCGCGGCTGGCTCGGCACCGTCGATCACAAGCGCATCGGGCTGCGCTACATCGTCACCGCATTCGTGTTCCTGCTGCTCGGCGGCGTCGAGGCGCTCGTGATGCGCATCCAGCTCGCGCGGCCGAACGCGACCGTGCTGACGCCCGCGCAATACGATTCGCTGTTCACGATGCACGGCGTCACGATGATCTTCCTGTACGCGCTGCCGGTGCTGTCCGGTTTCGCGAACTACCTGTGGCCGCTGATGCTCGGCTCGCGCGACATGGCGTTCCCGCGGCTGAACGCGTTCTCGTACTGGGCGTTCCTGTTCGCCGGGCTGTTCCTGTATGCGAGCTTTCCGCTCGGCGCGGTGCCGGACGGCGGCTGGTTCAACTACGTGCCGCTCACGTCGCTCGACTACAGCGCCGGCGCGAACATCGACATCTATGCGCTCGGGATGATCCTGCTCGGCATCTCGACGACCGGCGGCGCCGCGAACTTCGTCGTCACGCTGCTGCGGATGCGCGCGCACGGGATGTCGATCGACCGGCTGCCGATCATCGTGTGGGGCACGCTGACCGCGTCGGTCGCGAACCTGGTCGCGGTGCCGTCGGTGAGCCTCGCGTTCCTGCTGCTGTGGCTCGACCGCAATGCCGGCACGCACTTCTTCGACGTCGCGCATGGCGGCCGGCCGCTGTTGTGGCAGCACCTGTTCTGGATGTTCGCGCATCCGTGGGTCTACGTGGTCGTGCTGCCGGCGATGGGGATCGTGTCCGACGCGCTGCCGACCTTCTGCCGGCGGCCGCTCGTCGCATACGAGGCCGTCGCGGTGTCGACCGTGGCGACGATGCTGATCGGCTTCGAGGTGTGGGTCCACCACATGTTCGCGACCGGCATCGCGCCGCTCGCGCTCGCGTTCTTCGGCGCCGCGAGCATGCTGATTTCGATTCCGAGCGCGGTCGCGGTGTTCGCGTGGATCGCGACGATCTGGACCGGGCGCCCCGTGTTCCGCACGCCGTTCCTGTATTTCGCGGGCTTCGTGCTGATGTTCGTGATCGGCGGCGTGTCGGGCGTGATGACCGCGGCCGTGCCGCTCGACTGGCAGCTCACCGATACGTACTTCGTCGTCGCGCACCTGCATTACGTGCTGCTCGGCATCAACGTGTTTCCGGTGCTCGGCGGCGTCGCGTACTGGTTCCCGAAATTCACCGGCCGGATGATGAACGAGCGGTTCGGCCGCTGGACCTTCTGGGTCGTGCTGGTCGGCTTCAACCTCGGCTTCTTTCCGATGCATATTTCCGGGCTGCTCGGGATGCCGCGCCGCATCTATACCTATCCGTCCGGGATGGGCTGGGACACGTCGAACCTGCTGACGACGATCGGCTCGTTCGTGTTCGGAATCGGCATCGTGATGTTCGTCGTCAACGCGCTGGTGAGCGCGCGGCGCGGCGTGCGCGCCGGCGACAACCCGTGGGGTGCGGCGGGCCTCGAATGGTCGGTCGCGTCGCCGACGCCCGTGTACAACTTCGCGGTGCTGCCGCTCGTCGCGTCGCGGCATCCGCTGTGGGAAACGCGCGACGATCCGCAACGCACCAGCCTGCGGGTCGGCTACCGGCTCGCGGACGGGCGCGAGGCGCTCGCGGTCACGCCGCTCGCCGCGACGCCGAGCGCGATCCTGAAAATGCCCGAGGACAGTTGCGTGCCGTTCGTGCTCGCGCTGCTGACGACCGCCGTGTTCGCGGCGATGCTCGCGCGCTCGCCGACGCTCGTCTGCGTGGCCGTCGCCGGTTGCGCGATCGCCACCGCCGCGTGGCTGTGGCCGCGCCGCACGCTCGGCCAACGCGCGCGGCTGCCGGCTCGCGCCGACACGCAGGCGCCCGCGGCCGCGGCTGGCCCTCGTCCGGACGAACCGCCGTCGCCGACGGTGCCGGCCGGCGCGCCGGCCGCGTGCGTCGCGCCGCTGCCGGTGGGCAGTTGCGGCGAACGCGCGGGCGGCTGGTGGGGCGTGCTCACGCTGATCGTGACCGAGGCCGGGCTGTTCGGCTACCTGCTGTTCTGCTACTTCTACCTGCAGTCGCAATGGCCCGCGCCGTGGCCGCCCGAAGGAATGCCGAAGATCGGGCTCGCGGCCGTCAACACGGTCGTGCTGCTGTCGAGCAGCGTGTTCGTGTGGCTCGCCGAGCGCGCGGTGCGGGCCGGCCGCCAGGGGCGCGCGGTCGCGATGCTCGTCGTCGCGCTGGTGCTCGGCATCGCGTTCGCGCTGGTCCAGCTGCACGAATGGCGCGACCATCCGTACGGCCCGACCGCGCATCTGTACGGCAGCCTCTACTTCACGATCACCGGGTTCCACCTCGCGCACGTCGTGGCCGGCCTCGCGATCCTCGCGCTGCTCGCCGGCTGGACGGCCGCCGGGTTCTTCAGCCGCGAACGGCGCGTCGCGCTGACGGTCGGCGGGCTCTACTGGCACTTCGTCGACATCGTGTGGCTGTTCATCTTCACCGCGCTGTACGTGTCGCCGTTCTGGCTGAGGAGCACCGGATGAACGATGCACGACGCACGTGGACACCGCTGCTCGCGATCGCCGCCGGCCTGGTCGGCGCACCCGCGCTGTGGTTCGCGCAGATGCTGGTGTCCGAGACGCTCGCGTCCACCGCGTGCTATCCGCTCGGCGTCGCGCAGGCCGCGCCGCGCTGGGCGCACGTCGGCGTATGGCTTGCGCTGATCGCCGCGGGCGCGTTCGCGCTGGCCGCGGCCTGCGCGACGTGGCTCACGCGCGCGTGGCGGCGCCGGCACGATGCCGATGCGCCGGCCGCGACGCGCGACGACAGTACCCGCTTTCTCGCGCGCTGCGGGATGCTCGCCGCGCTCGGCTTCGTGATCGGTCTCGTATTCACGGGGATCGTCACCGCTTTCGTGGGGCCTTGCAGTCCATGGCGCTGATCTCGCTCGCTTCGTTGCCGTTCCGCGTTCCGGGCCGCCGCGCGCGCGTCGCGTTCGCCGTGTGCGTCGCGCTGTGCGGATGCGACATGCAGCGCGACGACAACGCGGCCGCACCCGGCGATGCGGCCGACGCCGCGTCGGCGGCGGAAGCGCCCGAGCCCGCGTCGGGCTGGCGGTTCGTGCGGATCGGTGCGTCGGCGGCCGATGCCGCTGCGTCGATGTCCGCACGCGTGAAGGACGACCGGCGGCTGTCACGCGACCGGGACGCGTCGGTGGCCGATGCGCCATCGTCCGCGGCGTCCCCCCCGCCGCCCGAGGCGGCCTCCACGTCGACCGCCCGCCGCCCGGTGATCGCCGCGGCCGCCGCGAGCGCCGACGCCGCGACGCTCGCGCGCGGCCGCTACCTCGCGCTCGCCGGCGATTGCGCCGCGTGCCACGACGCGGCCGACCATACGCCGTACGCGGGCGGCCAGCCGGTGAATTCGCCGTTCGGGCCGATCTACGCGCCGAACATCACGCCGGACCCGACGCACGGGATCGGCCACTACACGCTGCGCCAGTTCGACGATGCGCTGCGGCGCGGCGTGCGCGCGGACGGCAGCCGGCTGTATCCGGCGATGCCGTACCCGTCGCTCGCCCACCTGACCGACGACGACGTGCGCGCGCTGTATGCGTATTTCATGCGCGGCGTCGCGCCGTCCGCGAACGCGGCCAAACTCACGCAACTGCCGTTTCCGTTCAACCAGCGCTGGGCGCTGGGGCTGTGGAGCCTCGTGTTCGCGAACCGCGACCGGTTCACGCCGCAGCCGTCGCAGTCGGCCGAATGGAATCGCGGCGCGTATCTCGTGCAGGGGCTCGGCCATTGCGGCGCGTGCCATACGCCGCGCGGGCCGGCCTACAACGAACGCGGCTACGACGAGCGCAGCCCCGCGTTCCTGACCGGCGGCATCAACGATCACTGGTTCGCGCCGAACCTGACCGGCGCGAGCCCGGACGGCCTCGGTCGCTGGTCCGCCGACGACATCGCCGCGTTCCTGCGCAGCGGCCATGCGGCGCGCGGCGCGGTGTTCGGCGCGATGGCGCCGGTCGTCGGCGAAAGCACCGCGTTGCTGACCGATGCCGACCGCCATGCGATCGCCGTGTACCTGAAGTCGTTGCCGGCGCAACCGACTGCCGCGACGAATCCGCTGGGCGTCGGCGTGCCGCGGCGCACGGCCGCCGGCCCGCGGCCGGAAAGCGGCCAGCAGGCGCCGGGGGCCGGCGTGTATGCGGGGTTCTGTGCGCGTTGCCACGGTGCGGACGGTCGAGGCGTACCCGATCACGGGCCGGCGCTCGCGGGCAGTTCGATCGTGCTCGCGGCCGATCCGACCAGCACGATCCGGATCGTGGTCGAAGGGGCGCGGCCCACGCCGGGCAAACCGGGGCCGGTGCAACGGATGCCGGCGATGCGCGGCGCGCTGACGAGCGGCGAAATCGCGGCGGTGGTCAGCTACGTGCGCGGCGCGTGGGGGAATCGGGCCGCGCCGGTGTCGGAGCAGGAGGTGCGGCGGTTGCGGGGAGCGATACACAAGTAGCGTGTCGGTGTCGTCGCACGCGCATCGAAACCGTTCAGCGATCGCCGACGATTCGATCTCGGGTGTTCATCCACACGGAGCCTGACTTCATCGACGCACCGGATCAGCGCGCCAGCACCGCCACCGCCTTGATCTCGACGATATAACCCGGCGCGCCGCCGAGCATGTGCGCGCCGACGGCCGTCCACGCAGGCCGCGGATGCGCATCGAAATAGCGGTCTCGCACCTGCAT
Organism: Burkholderia sp. 9777_1386; assembly: GCF_015712265.1. Lineage (NCBI taxonomy): Bacteria > Pseudomonadati > Pseudomonadota > Betaproteobacteria > Burkholderiales > Burkholderiaceae > Burkholderia > Burkholderia sp. 9777_1386. The sequence continues at coordinate 83,924 of NZ_JACCQB010000028.1, forward strand.
GAACAGCGGCAGGTCGCGCATGTCGGTGTGAAACGTCGTGAGGTCGACCACATCGTCGAACGATGCGCCGGCCGCCTCCAGCACCTGCTTCAGGTTCTCGAACGCCTGCACGATCTGCGCTTCGCGATCCTCGACCAGCTGCATCGCCGCGTCGCGGCCGATCTGGCCGGATACGTAAAGCGTATCGCCGACCTTCAGTCCCGGCGCGTAGCCGATCTTCTCGTACACCGCTTCCATTCCCGCCGGAACGATGGCTTTGCGTTCATGCATGATTGTCTCCGTGGCCGGCATCGTCGCGCCGGCCGTCTGCGGTTGTCGATGAAACAATGGCCCGCGATACGCCCTTCAACCCGTATCGCCACCCGCCACCGGCAGCACCGTGCCCGTGATGTAGCTCGCCTCGTCCGACGCGAGGAACAGGATCGGCGCGATCTGCTCGTCGAGGCTGCCGTAGCGCTTGAAGTACGTCGATTCCGTCACCTGCCGCACGGCCTCGCCCATCCACGCCTGTTCCTGCTCGGTGTCGCCGGCCGCATTGCGCGGCACGCGGCGCGGCGGCGCGCTGGTCCCGCCCGGCGCGGTGGCGACGACGCGGATGTTGTGTTCCGCATATTCCATCGCAAGCGCCGACGTCAGCGCGTTGACGCCGCCCTTCGCCGCCGAATACGGCACGCGCCGGATGCCGCGCGTCGCGTTCGACGAGATGTTGACGATCGTGCCGCCGCCGCGCGCGAGCAGGTGCGGCAGCACGGCGTGACACGCATAGAGCGTCGGCATCAGCGAGCGGCGGATTTCCGCGTCGATCTGCGCAGGCTCGAACTCGGCGAACGGCCGCATGCGGATCGCGCCGCCGACGCCGTTGATCAGGATGTCGATGCCGCCGAACGTCCGCACCGCGTGCGCCATCGCGGCATGCGCGCCTTCGTACGTCTCGAGATCGGCGACGAAGCCGGCCGTATCGCCGCCCGGCGCTTCCGCGGCCACCTCGGCCACGAAATCCGCGCGATCGACGAACAGCACCTTGCCGCCCTCTGCCGCCGCGCGCAGCGCGACACCGCGGCCGATGCCCTGCGCCGCGCCGGTGACGACGACGACCTTGCCGGAGAATCGTTGCATGGTCATGCCGCCTTTGCCGTGACGTTGGGGGTGAACTTCTCGTAGTGGAAGCTGTTCGGCTTCACGCCTGCGTCGTCGAAGTACTGGCGCACCGCATCGACCATCGGCGGCGGCCCGCACAGATACACGTCGACGTCGCCGTCGTTCAGCGCGTCGGCCGGGATGTGCTGCGTGACCCAGCCCTTGCGCGGATGGCTCGACGCGGCGTCCGCGACGACCGTCGCGAAGCTGAAGTTCGGCAGCCTCGCCGCCACCGCCTCGAGCGCGTCGACCAGCACCAGATCGAGATCGCGCGTCACGCCGTAGACCAGGTGCACCTTCTGCTGCGAGCCGCTGCGCGCGAGCACCTCGAGCATCGACAGGAACGGCGCGAGGCCCGTACCGCCGGCGAGGAACAGCAGCGGCCGCTGCACGTCGCGCAGGTAGAAGCTGCCGAGCGGCCCGTGCAGTTCGAGCGTGTCGCCGGGCTGCGCCGATTCGAGCCACGTGCTCATCACGCCGCCTGGAATCTTCTTGATCAGGAAGCCGACCTTCGCGTCGCCCGGCGCCGACGAGAACGAATACGAGCGATGCTGGCCGCTGCCCGGCACGCCGATGTTCACGTACTGGCCCGGCAGGAACACCGGCGCGCTGGCGCCGACGTCGAGTTCAAGCACGACGGCCGCATCGTTGTGCTGCTCGACCTTCGTGACCGTCGCGGCAAAGGCGCTCTGCCCGGTCTTGCAGGCGACCGACGACGTCGGCACCGCGATCACGCAATCGCTTTGCGGCACCATCTGGCACGTCAGCACGAGGCCGCCGTCCTTCTCGTCCTCGGTCAGCGCATCGTCGATGTAATCGTCGCCGAGGTCGTAGCGGCCGCTTTCGGCGCGGCACTTGCAGGTGCCGCACACGCCGTCGGAGCAATCCATCGGCAGGTTGATCTTCGCGCGAAAGGCTGCATCGAGCACCTTCTCGCCGGCCTTGCAGTCGATGAAGCGGGTCACCCCGTCCTCGAAATTCAGTGCAATCTTGTAGCTGGACATCGCGTCACCTCCACTTCCTTTCATGACAGGCCAACGGCGTCAGACGTGATAGACGTCGAGCACCTGCCGGATGTAGTCGTTCTTCAGCACGATCTTCTTGCGTGAAATCAGCAGCGCGTCGCCCGTGCGTCGCAACGTGACGAACATCGTGCCGAAGAAGTGATCGGTCACGCGATAACGGTGGTTCAGCGTGTGAAAGTTGTAGCGCACGTCGACCTCGTCGTCGCGTTCGGCCAGCACCTCGACGTTCGTCACGTTGTGGCTGGTACGCGGCTCGGGCGTCGATGCGCCGCTGCGCTCGGTCTTGATCCGGAACACGCGATCCTCGAGGCCGCCGCGGTCCGCGTAATACATCAGCGAGATCTGGCTCTGCGGATCGTCGGTCGGCCGATCGTCGTCGTCCCATGCGGGCATCCAGTACGTGACGTCCTCCGTGTAGCAGGTCAGCCACGCGTCCCACTCGCGATCGTCAAGCAGGCGCGCTTCACGATACAGCGCCGCGCAAATCGTCCGGTAATCGAAGCTCATGCCGCCACCTCCCCGCGTTCCTTCTTCAGCGCATCGCGCATCACGTGCACCCAGTGTTCGTGCTGGCACACGAACAGCCCTTCGTCCTCGCTGCGTTCGCCCGAAATGCGCGGGTTCAGCCCCATCTTTTTCGCGTTCTCGTCCGGCCCGTCGACCCACAGCGGCGCGCCGCGCGACAGGTCGTTCCACATCGCCGTGATGCCCGCATAGCCGGCCTGGCACGCGCGGAACTCCTCGAGATCGTCGGCCGTGCCCATGCCGGTCACGTTGAAGAAATCCTCGTACTGGCGGATCCGCGTCGTGCGATCGGCCTCGCTCTCGCCTTTCGGCGCGAAGCAGAAGATCGTGACTTCGGTCCTGTCGACGCCGAGCGGTCGCACCACGCGGATCTGCGTGCTGAACTGGTCCATCAGGAACACGTTCGGATACACGCACAGGTTGCGCGTCTGGTTCACGATGAAGTCGGCCTGCACGTCGCCGACGCGCGCCCGGATCTCGTCGCGGTGCTGATACACGGGCCGCACCTCCGGGTTCATCGTCTGCGTCCACAGCAGTATGTGGCCGTGGTCGAAGCCGTACACGCCCGCGACCGACTTGCTCCAGCTGTTCGCGTCGACCGCCTTGGTGCCGTCCGCCTTACGGCGGCCCATCGTCGCCGCATAGTTCCAGTGCACGGTGCTGACGTGATAGCCGTCGCAACCGTTCTCCATCTGCATCTTCCAGTTGCCTTCGTAGATGTAGGACGAGTTGCCGCGCAGCACCTCGAGCCCGTTCGGCGCCTGGTCGACGATCTGGTCGATGATCACGCGCGCTTCGCCGAGGTAGTCCTCGAGCGGCAGCACGTCCGCGTTGAGGCTGCCGAACAGGAAGCCGCGATAGTTCGCGAAGCGCGCGACCTTCTTCAGGTCGTGCGAGCCGTGCGTGTTGAACTGCACCGGGTATTCGGTCGTCTTCTCGTCCTTCACCTTCAGCAGCTTGCCGGTGTTCGAGAAGGTCCAGCCGTGGAACGGGCACGTGAAGCTGCCCTTGTTGCCGTGCTTGCGGCGGCACAGCATCGCGCCCTTGTGCGCACACGCATTGATGACCGCATGCAGCTCGCCGGTCTTGTCGCGCGTGATGACGATCGGCTGGCGGCCGATCCACGTCGTGTAGTAATCGTTGTTGTCGGGAATCTGGCTTTCGTGCGCCAGATACACCCAGTTGCCCTCGAAGATGTGCTTCATCTCGAGCTCGTACAGCGCCGCGTTCGTGAAGATGTCGCGGCGGCAACGGAAGACGCCGGCCGCCTTGTCATCCTGCACGGCGGTTTCCAGCAGGTGATCCAGGTCGTTCGTAGCGTCGATCGTGATGGACATGATGGCTCCTTCCATGCGCGTGCCGCGTCCTGCAAGCACGCTCGCATCGGTATCGGTTGAATCTCGGGGGACCGGCCGGCAGCGGCGGCGCACGCGCGCCGCCGTGCCGCCAGTGGTTATGCCGCGGCGGACGCGCGCAGGCGTTCGACGATCTGGTTGTCCTTGCCCTGCACGCGCGGCGTCAGCACGAAGTTGAACTCGATGTCCTGGTACGCATCGGCCTTCATGCCGAGCGCCGTGCCGCCGGTTTTTTCAGTCACGGGCGGAATCAATTCCTCGCGCGTCGCATACGCGAAGTCGTCCCAGATCAGCGGATCGCCGTCGATGTTGAACTGTGTCGTCAGCTTGCGGTGATCGTCGCTCGTCACGAAGAAGTGCACGTGCGCGGGACGGTTGCCGTGGCGGCCGAGGCGGTTCAGCAATTGCTGCGTCGCGCCCTGCGGTGGGCAGCCGTAGCCGACCGGCATCAGTGTGCGGAATTCGTACTTGCCGTCGACGCCCGTTTTCACCGCGCCGCGCAGGTTGAAATCGCTCTGCTTGCCGGTCGGGTCGAAGTGCGAATAGAAGCCCTTCGAATTCGCGTGCCAGCATTCGACCACGGCGCCGGCGATCGGCTTGCCGTCGAGACCGGTGACCGTGCCGTGGATCACGAGCGGGCCCGCGCCGTCGTCCGCGTCGAGGTCGATCTTCGCGACGCTGTCGCGCACCGGTGCGCCGGCCACGTACAGCGGCCCCTCGATCGTGCGCGGCGTGCCGCCGTCGAGCCCGATCGCCTCGTCCTCGGCGTCCATCCGGATGTCGAGATACTTCTCGAGACCGAGGCCGGCCGCGAGCAGCGCTGCTTCGCCATCCTGACCGAGCTTGTTCAGGTAGTTGACGCCCGCCCACACTTCGTCGGGCGTGATGTCGAGATCGTCGATCGCCTTGAACAGGTCGCCGAGCAGGCGCAGCACGATCTGCTGCGTGCGTGCATTGCCGCCGGTGCCGCTTCCGCCCGCGTTCGACGCGGCCTTCAGCAGGTCCTGCACTTCCCGGGTATCGAAAACTTTGACGCTCATGATGCTGTCTCCATGTGTATTTGGGGGATGACGGTCGTTGCCTGACTCGACTTACCGCGCGACTTTCGTCAGCCCGTCGCGGGTGAAGCGCCTGACCTTGTCCTCGTCGAGCGCGATGCCGAGACCGGGGCCGTCCGGCACGGTCAGTTCGAAGTCGCTGTAATCCAGCGGCTGCGTCAGGATTTCTTCGGTGATCAGCAGCGGCCCGAACAGTTCGGTGCCCCACTGCAGGTTCGCGATACTCGCGAACAGGTGCGCGGATGCCACCGTGCTGAACGCGCCTTCGAGCATCGTGCCGCCGTACAGCTCGATGCCGGCCGCATCCCCGATCGCGGCCACGCGCTGCGCGGCGAAGAGGCCGCCGCTCTGTTCGATCTTGATCGCGAACACGTCCGCGCCGTGCTGCTTCGCGATGTCGAATGCGCTGTCGGGGCCCTGCAGGATTTCATCGGCCATCAGCGCGACGGGGAAGCGGCGCATCAGGCGCGCCAGCGCCGCGGCCGATGCGACCGGCTGCTCGACCAGTTCGCAGCCCGCATCGGCGAGCGCCGGAATCGCGCGCGCGGCCTGCGTTTCGCTCCACGCCATGTTCACGTCGACGCGCACCGACGCGCGATCGCCAAGCGCCTTCTTGATCTCGGCCACGTGCCGGATATCCGTTTCCGGCGCCTTCGCGCCGATCTTCAGCTTGAATACGTTGTGGCGGCGCGCGTCGAGCATGCGCTCGGCTTCGGCGATGTCGGTGGCCGTGTCGCCCGACGCGAGCGTCCATGCAACCGGCAGGCGATCGCGGCGACGGCCGCCGAGCAGTTCGCTGACCGGCACGCCGAGCCGCTTGCCGTGCGCGTCGAGCAGCGCGGTTTCGAGCGCGCTCTTCGCGAAGTGGTTGACCTTCGCGAGCTTGCCGACGAACGCCATCAGCGTCTGGACGCGCGTGGCGTCACGGCCGACGATCGCCGGTGCGAGATACGCGTCGATCGCGAGCTTCATCGCTTCCGGGCTTTCCGGGCCGTAGGCCATGCCGGCGATCGTCGTGCCTTCGCCGATACCGGTCACGCCATCGCTGCAGAACACCTTCACGAGCATCAGCGTCTGGCCGTGCATCGTGGCCACCGACAGCTTGTGCGGGCGGATCGTCGGCAAGTCGACGAGACGGGTTTCGATGCGTTCGATGGTGGCGGAGGACATGGGGCGCGCTGCGTGGGGGCTGTTCATGGAACGGATTTATACGCGGCGTGGAAATGGGGCGTCCAATACTTTTGGGCGGGATTTTTGATACCTGGTGGGTATTGAAATCCGGCCGTGGGCGCGAAATATTGCGGTGCGCCATACCTGTTTTGGTTAGGTAGGCGGGCTCGGAGGGTTGATGGTGCGGGGTTGTGCGGGGG
>NZ_JACCQB010000029.1:0-88487 GCF_015712265.1 Burkholderia sp. 9777_1386
CACCCGATCGCGCCGACGCGCCCCCCACCGAACTGGTCCTGAAGACGACCGCGCCGCGCGTGCCGGCGCAGTTGCTCGCGCGCGCACGGCTGAGCCTCGCCGCGCCGGCGTTCGACGGCCGCCCGGTCACGCTGGTGCAGGCGCCGGCCGGTTACGGCAAGACCTCGCTGCTCGCGCAATGGCGCCGCGAAACCGTCGCGCTCGGCCGCGCGGTCGTGTGGCTGTCGGCCGACGAGCGCGACGACGCGCCGCGGCTGCTGCAGGGGCTCGTGCAGGCGGTGCGGACCGGCTGCGCGCGGCCCGGTTTCGGGCGGCTGATCCCGGCCGGCGCGGCGCGTGCGCTCGACGGCCTGACCGCGTGGCTGGCCGAGGTCGCGCAACTGTCGATGGAGGCGCTGCTGATCGTCGACGACGCGGAGCGGCTGCCGCCCGCCGGCCTCGACGCGCTCACCTACGTGCTGCACAACGCGCCGCAGAACCTGCATGTCGTCGTCGCCGCGCGACGCGGGCTCGATCACGCGGCCGGCGACCTGCTCGCGGGCGGCCAATGCACGCTGGCGGGCGCCGACTGGCTGCGTTTCACGCTCGACGAGACGATCGCGCTGGTCGGCGCGCGCTTCGCGCAACGGGTGGATGCCGACGCGTGCGCGCGGCTGTTCGAGCGCGTCGACGGCTGGCCGCTCGGGCTGCAGCTCGCGATGGCCGCGATGGCGCGCTCGGCCGATCCGCGCCAGGCGGTCGACGCGCTCGCCCAACGGGTGGACGGCACGCGCGACCGGCTCGTCGAGCTGTTGCTCGCGAACCTGTCGGCCGACGACACCGCGTTCCTGACGCGCACGAGCGTCGCCGATCGGCTGCATCCGTCGCTGTGCGCGGCGTTGCTCGACGACGTGCACGCGCCCGAGCGCCTCGCGCGGCTCGCCCGCGACACGCCGCTGTTCACCGCGTCGGACGATTCGGACTGGTGCCGGCTGCACCCGCTCGTGCGCGACACGCTGCGCGATCGGCTGGCTGCGCGTCCCGACGCCGAGCGCAGCACGCTGCACGCCCGCGCGGCCGCCTGGCTCGACGCGCACGGGATGACCGAGGAAGCCGCGCGCCACGCGTACGCGGCCGGCCAGTTCGAGACTGCGTACGCGCTCGCGCAGCGCTGCCTCGAGGATGCGATCAAGCAGGGCCGCATCAACGACGTGCTCGACTGGCTCGCGCTGCTGCCCGATACGGAGCTCGACAAGCGCCCGACGCTGCGGATTGCGGTCGCGTGGGCGCTGGCGCTCGGCGAGCGCCATGTCGAGGCGCAACGTCAGATCGCGGGCATCCTGGCCGACGACGGCACGCCGGCCGCGATGCGCTACGAATGCGCGCTGATCCTCAGTGCGGCCGCGTATTACGCCGACGAGATCGACCGCTTCGTCGCGCTGTTCGAGCCGTGGGCCGACTTCACGCCGCCGGCGGCGACGTGGCTCGCGCAAATGCACGCGAACCGGCTGTCGGCGCGCGCGATCATCGTCGGCGAACCGGCGCAGGCGCGCCGGTTCCAGCAGGCGGCGCCACGCGGCGAGACGGCGGCCGGGTTCGGCTACGTCGCGCGCTGGGGCGAGCTGATCACCGGCCTGAGCTACCTGCGCGAAGGCCAGATCCGGCTCGCGGACGACGTGCTGTCGCCGGCGCTGGCGCGCGCGGAAGCCGACCTCGGGCGGCGCCATCCGCTGACCTGCATGCTCGCGGCGATGTGCGCGGCGCTCGCGTACGAGGCCGATCGCGTCGACCAGGCCGCCGCGTTGCTCGCGAACCGGCTCGACGTGCTCGAACACGCGGGCACGCCCGACACCGTGCTGCTCGGCTATCGCACGGCCGCGCGCATCGCGTTGCTGCGCGGCGTCGAGCATCGCGCGATCGATTTGCTGGAGGCGCTCGACGCGATGGGCGTTGCCCGCCGGCTGCCGCGCCTGTCGGTCGCGAGCCTTGCCGAGCAGGTGCGCATTCACGCGGCGCGTTACCGCGAGGCAACCTGCCATGCGCTGGTCGAGCGGATCGACACGATCGCCGCGGTTGAATTTCCGGCGCACGGGCCGCTGTGGCGGCGCCCCGTCGTGCTGCTGCAGGCGAGCGCGCATGCGTACGCGGCGCTCGCCGCGCGCCGCTGGGACGACGCCTGTGCGGCGCTCGACGAAGCCGCCGTGCTGGCCCGCGAAATGAGCATGGGCCGCGAGCGCATCGAGATCATGGCGCTCAGCGCGTTCGCGCTCGAACAGTCGGGGCGCGGCGGCCGTGCGCTGCTCGACGAGGCGATGAACCTCGCGGACATGTTCGGGCTCACGCGCACGCTCGCCGACGCGCATCCGGCCGTTGCCGACTGGGCGCGCCGCGCCGGCGACGAGGCGGCCGCCGGCGACGGCCCCGCGCGGCACGCGCTGCCGCAGCCGCGCATCGTGCCGCCGGCCCCGCGCGGCGCGGCGAGCCCGCGCGCGGTGCCGAGCGTCGTGCTGACGCCGAAGGAGCGCGCGATCCTCGAGCTGCTCGCGCGCAACCTGTCGAACAAGGAGATCGCGGTCGCGCTCGCCGTCGGCGAGGAAACCGTGAAATGGCACCTGAAGAACCTGTTCGGCAAGCTCGACGCCAGCTCGCGCAAGCATGCGGTGCGCCGCGCGCTGGTGCTCGGGCTGCTCGAAAGCGCGCCCTGATGCCGGCCTGAACCCGTCGCCCGCGGCTGCGCAGTCGCCTGTCCATCCCCTTTCGATTCTCCGCAACCCTGCCCCCCGCGCATGGGGGGGAGCGGCCGCCCGTCGTTGCGTAGTCTTTCCGCACGGCTCGCGGCGGCGCGCATGTCGCGCGTTCCCGCCTGCCCCGCTGCTTCCCCGCTTCACCCGGCCGGGCTCGATCCCGTCCGGTCCATGACGATTCTGGAGACTTCGATGAAGACGAAACTGGCCGCGCTCGCGGCGCTTGCCGGCTGTTCGGCGCTCGCGCACGCGCAATCCTCCGTCACGCTGTACGGCGTGATCGACACGGGCCTGCTGTACCAGAGCACGTCGGCCGCGTCGTTCAGCCCGAGCGCGCCGAACACCGGCAAGGTGTTCCGCATGAAGGACGGCGGCATCTATTCGAGCTTCTGGGGCATCCGGGGCAGCGAGGACATCGGCGGCGGCTACAAGATCAACTTCAAGCTGCAGGGTTCGTTCGACAGCAGTACCGGCAAGCTGCAGCTGAGCGACACGCCGGGCGCCGTCGCGATCTTCAACCAGGTCGCGTCGCTCGGCGTGTCGGGCCCGTTCGGCACGTTCACGGCCGGCCGCCAGATCGTGCCGATGATCTACGCGATGGCCGACACCGACGTGCGCAATGCGCAGTTCTTCGGCAGCGTGCTGACCGCGTGGCTCGGCCTGAACACGGCCGCCGGCTGGCCGGGCACGAGCACCAACGGCGCGATCGGCGCGCTGTACGACAGCAATGCGCTCGTCTACCAGTCGCCGACGTTCGCGGGTGCGTCGATCGCGCTCGAATACGCGCCGGGCGGCGTCGCCGGGCAGTTTCAGGGCGGCACGCGCGAATCGGTCGTGCTCAGGTATGCGAACGACGGGCTGAACCTGTCGGCCGTCTACTACAACGGTCACGACACGAATCCGGCGCCGGGCGTCGCGCCGACCGGCGTCGACAACAATCGCTTCGTCTACGCCGGCGCGAAATACACGATCCGCGATTTCTCGGTGTCGGCGTCGTACGGCAACGGCCGGAATCCGTCGCATGCGGACAAGGTGAACCTCGACATGCTGTCGGCCGGCGTCGGCTATCGCTTCACGCCCGCGTTGCAGGTCACGTCCGCCATGTACTACCTGAAGGATCGCAACCGTTCCGAAAACCGCTCGACGGCGGTCGTGCTCGCGGCCGACTACAGCTTGTCGAAACGGACGATGGTCTATGCGCAGGTCGGCCACGTGAACAATCGCGGCACGATGGACCAGATGCTCGTGTACGGGCAGCCGGTCGCACCGGGCGTCGGCACCACGGCCGCGATGGTCGGGCTGCGGCACAACTTCTGACGGCGTCGGGCGAGGCGGCACCGGGGCGCGCGGTCGAGCCCTGCATCGATTCCGCGGATCGGCTACAGTGGGCGTTTTTCGGCGCGCTCCGGCCCGCCGCCGCGCCGTGGAACGTGTTCGGGCGCGGCAGCGCGAACGCTGCGCGGATCATCCACTTCGACGAGCGAACCTTCATGCCCGACCTGTCCGCCTTCCCGATCACGAAAAAATGGCCGGCCCAGCATCCCGACCGTCTCCAGCTCTATTCGCTGCCGACGCCGAACGGCGTCAAGGTGTCGATCATGCTCGAGGAAACCGGCCTGCCGTACGAGCCGCACCTCGTGCGCTTCGACACGAACGACCAGTTTTCGCCCGAATTCCTGTCGCTGAACCCGAACAACAAGATTCCCGCGATCATCGATCCGAACGGCCCCGACGGCCAGCCGCTGCCGCTGTTCGAATCGGGCGCGATCCTGATCTATCTCGCGGACAAGACGGGTCAGCTGATCCCGAAGGATCTCGCGGGCCGCTACGAGACGATCCAGTGGGTGATGTTCCAGATGGGCGGCATCGGGCCGATGTTCGGCCAGGTCGGCTTCTTCCACAAGTTCGCCGGCCGCGATTATGAGGACAAGCGTCCGCGCCAGCGCTACGTCGACGAGTCGAAGCGCCTGCTCGGCGTGCTCGACGCGCATCTCGCGAACCGCCAGTGGGTGATGGGCGATACCTACACGATCGCCGACATCGCGATCTTCCCGTGGGTGCGCAATCTGGTCGGTTTCTATGAGGCGGGCGATCTGGTCGGGTTCAGTGAATTCCGGCACGTCAAGCGGGTGCTCGACGCGTTCGTTGCGCGGCCGGCAGTGGAGCGCGGGCTCAATATTCCGGCGCGCGGCTGAGCAAGCGGGCCGCCGTGTGCGGCCTGCCGTCGGCTCGGGCCCGCCGCATTACGCGGCGGGCTTTTTTTTGCCCGCGTGGTGCGCCGGCGTCACGCGTCCGCCGCTGCGCCTTTCAGCCCCGCCAGCAACTTCCCCAGCAGTTCCGACAACTGCACCTGTTCCGCCTCCGACAGCGCCGCCAGCAGCGCACGCTGGTTGTCGATGTGCGCAACAACCGCTTCATCGATCAGCGCCCGCCCGGCATCCGTCAGCGCGACGAGCGTGCCGCGCCCGTCGGCCGGGTTCGGCCGGCGCTCGACCCACCCCGCCTTCTGCAGCCGATCGATGCGCGCGGTCATCCCGCCCGACGACATCATCAGCGCGTCGTACAGCGCGGTCGGCGTCAGCGCGAAAGGCGCACCGCTGCGCCGCAGCGTCGCCAGCACGTCGAATTCGCCCGGCTGCATGCCGTAGCGCGCGAACAGCGGATTGAGACGGTCGCGCGCGATCACGAGCGCGGCTTCCTGCAACCGCCCCATTACCACCATCGACGTTGCGTCGAGATCCGGACGCTCGGCGCGCCATTGCGCGAGCGCATGCTCGGCTCGATCCATTAACCCTCCTCGGCCTGCCAGTTATCTTGACGTCGAGATAAATCGGCGTTTATCTTGATGTCGAGATACTTTACCTGAAAAACGCGCGGCGCCTCGCTGGCAGCCGCGTACCGATAGAGAGGGCCTTGCAATGAATCGCTTCACTTCCCCCGGATGGCGGCTCGCCGCGATCGTGCTCGTCGGGCTGAACCTGCGGCCGGCGCTCGCCGCGGTCGGCCCGCTGCTCGACATGATCCAGCGCGCGACGGGGATCGGCGACGGCGCGGCCAGCCTGCTGACGACGATCCCGATCCTGTTGATGGGGCTCGGCGCTCTGAGTGCGCCGCGCCTGCAGCGCCTCACCGGGATCGCGGGCGGCGTGTGGCTCGGCGTCGCGTTGATCGGGCTGGCTTGCGCGTCGCGCGTCGGTGCGCAGCATGCGTGGCTGCTGCTCGCGAGTGCGTGCTGCGCGGGCGTCGGGATCGCGATGGTGCAGGCGCTGTTGCCCGGCTTCGTGAAGGCGCATTTCGCAACCCGCATCGGCGGGGCGATGGGTGTCTACTCGACGTCGATCATGGGCGGTGCGGTGCTCGCGAGCGTCATCGCACCATTTGCCGCGGCGCGCTGGGGCTGGCTCGCCGCGCTTGCAGGCTGGGCGTTGCCGGCGGCGCTCGCCGCGCTGGCCTGGCCGCTGGCGAGCCGCGGTGGCGACGCGCTTGCCGCCGGGCCGGCGTCGGTATCGAATGCGCGGCCGTCGCGTTCGCCGCGCGCATGGCGGCTCGCGCTGTTCTTCGGCATCGCGACCGGCGCATACACGCTGGTGCTCGCGTGGCTGCCGCCGTACTACATGCGGCTCGGCTGGTCGCCGACCGCGGCCGGCAGCCTGCTCGGCGGCGTGACGCTCGCGGAAGTCGTCGCGGGGCTGACGATCTCCGCGACGATCGACCGTCTGCCCGATCGCCGGCCCGCGCTGCATGCGGCGATCGCGTCGCTGTTCGTCGGGTTGCTGGTGATGCTGGCCGCACCGGAAGCGCTCGCATTGCCGGCCGCGCTGCTCCTCGGCGCGGGAATCGGCGCGCTGTTTCCGCTGTCGCTGATCGTCACGGTCGACCATGCGGCAACGCCGGCCGATGCCGCGTCGCTGACGGGGTTCGTGCAGGGTATCGGTTACTTGATCGCCGGCTTGTTCCCGTTCGCGGCCGGCATCGTGCGCCAGCATCTCGCCGACCTGACACCCGCATGGATGGCGATGGCGTGCCTCTGTGTCGTGCTGTTCGTGCTCGCGGCCGGGTTCGCGCCGAAACGGGTGCGGCAGATGGCGCGAGCCTGAGCGACATCGCGGACCAGCGGCGCGGGTGTCTGCATGCCCGGTGTCGTCCCGGTCATGCTCGCTCGCGCACCGGCAATATCCTCGCGGCCCGTCCAGATACTCGGCTCCACGGCGCTGGCGTGTTCAGCCTGCGCTCGCGTACAGCGTCGAATCCGCGAACCCTTCGGCGTCGAGCACGCGCCCGATCAGGATCAGCGCGGTGCGCTCGATCTGCGTGCCCTGCACCTTGCCGACGATGTCGGCCAGCGTGCCCGTCACGCGCGCCTCGTCGGGCCAGCTCGCGCGATAGATCACCGCCACCGGGCAATCGGCGCCGTAATGCGGCAGCACTTCGTCGACGATGCGCGCGAGATGGCGCACGCCGAGATGGATCGCGAGCGTCGCGCGGTGCGCGGCCAGCCCGCCGAGCGCCTCGCCTTCCGGCAGTGTCGTCTTGCCCGCGAAGCGCGTGAGGATCACCGTCTGCGCGATGCCGGGCAGCGTCAGCTCGACGCCGAGCGTCGCCGCGCACGCGGCCGTGGCCGTCACGCCCGGCACGATTTCGTACGGAATCCCGAGCGCTTTCAGGCGGCGGATCTGCTCGCCGATCGCGCCGTACAGCGACGGGTCCCCCGAATGCACGCGCGCGACGTCCTGCCCGTTCGCGTGCGCGGCGGCGAGCAGCGCGACGATCGCGTCGAGGTCGAGCTCGGCCGTGTTGACGACCTGCTCCGCGCGATGACCGTCGAGCACGGCAGCCGGCACGAGCGAGCCCGCATACAGGATCACCGGGCACGTGCGCACGAGGCGCTGGCCCTTCACCGTGATCAGCTCCGGGTCGCCGGGGCCCGCGCCGATGAAATACACCGTCATCGAAATTTCTCCGTCAATTCGTTGAGTGGCCGCTGCGTCGCGTCACGCGCGCGCGGCCGGATCGAGTGCGTCGATGAGCGCCGGGACCGAGTCGAACGCGCGGTCGGCATCGGGCAGCGGCGGCCGGCGCAGCATCACGACCGGCAGCCCGCGTTCGCGCGCGACGTCGAGCTTGGCCTCGGTGGCCGCGCCGCCGCTGTTCTTGCTGACGACGACGTCGATGCCCGCCAGCGCGAACAGCGCGCGCTCGCCGTCGAGCGTGAACGGCCCGCGCGCGGCGATGACCTGCGCACGGGCGTTGCCGGGATGCGCGTCGAGGCAGCGGACGAGCCAGAACTGGTGCGGCGGGATCGCATCGAGATGCGCGAGCGGTTCGCGTCCGAGCGTGAACAGCGGGCGCCGGAACGGCGCGAGCGCGGCCTCGATGCCGGCCCAGTCGTCGACCATCCGCCAATCGTCGCCCGGCTGCGGCGTCCACGGCGCGCGGCGCAGCGCCCACAGCGGCACGCCCGCGTCGCGCGTCGCCGCCGCGGCGTTCGCGCTGATTTGCGCGGCATACGGATGCGTGGCGTCGATCACGAGGCCGATGCCGGCGTCGCGCAGATACGCGGTGAGCCCGGCTGCGCCGCCGAACCCGCCGACGCGCACGTCGCAGCGCAGATCGTCGGGCGTCTTGCCGAGGCCGGCGAGACTGTAGACATGATGCGGGCCGAGCGCGCGCGCGATTTTCAGCGCGTCGCCGGTGCCACCGAGCAGCAGGATGCGCGCGCTCATCGCGCCGCCCCGACGAAGCGGCCCTGCCGGTCGATCGCGAACATCTCGACCGCGACCGACGGCGGCACGATGTCGCGCGCCACCTGCAACGCATGCGCGCAGACCAGATCGCCGAGCGGCACGCCGTCGGCCTGCGCGAGTTTCAACGCTTCCTGGCTCGTGTTCGCCGCGCGCATCGCGGCCTGCAGCGCGTCGCTCGCACCGGCTTCGGCCGCCCATTGCGCGAGCAGCGGCAGGTCGATGCTCGAATGGCGGCTGTGCAGATCGAGATGGCCGGCCGCGAGCTTGCTCAGCTTGCCGAAGCCGCCGCACATCGACAGGCGCGCGACCGGCGCGCGCCGCAGATGCTTGAGCACCGCGCCCGCGAAATCGCCCATCTCGATCAGCGCCATGTCGGGCAGCTGGTAGTGCGCGCGCATCGCGTCCTCGCTGGCGTTGCCCGTGCAGGCCGCGATGTGCGCGATGCCGTTCGCGCGCGCGACGTCGATGCCCTGATGAATCGACGCGATATAGGCCGAACACGAGAACGGCCGCACGATGCCGGTCGTGCCGAGGATCGACAGCCCGCCGACGATGCCCAGCCGCGGGTTCATCGTCTTCAGCGCGAGCGCCTCGCCGCCTTCGACGCCGATCGTCACGTCGAAGCCGCCCGCGTAGCCGTGCCCAGCCGCAAGCGCCTCCAGGTGCGTGGTCATCATCTGGCGCGGCACCGGATTGATCGCCGGTTCGCCGACCGGCAGCGTCAGCCCCGCGCGCGTGACCGTGCCGACGCCCGGCCCGGCATGAAAGCGCACGCCGGGCGCCGCCGCGAGCGCGACGCGCGCGAAGATCAGCGCGCCATGCGTGACGTCCGGATCGTCGCCGGCATCCTTGATCGTGCCGGCTTCGGCGCCGTCGGCGGTCGTGCGGCAGAACTCGAGCCGCATCATCACGCGCTGCCCCTTCGGCAGCACGATCTCGACCGCGTCGTCCGCGTGACCCGCGAGCAGCAGCCGCGCGGCCGCGAGCGACGTCGCGGTCGCGCAACTGCCGGTCGTGTAGCCGAAGCGCAGCGGCGCGGGCTGTTCGGGGGTTTCGTCGCGCATCACGCGTCCGTTGGGTTCGACGGATGCGACGCGCCGGCCACGGCAGCCGCATCCGCGGCATCGGGCTTGCGCGCGTCGTACAGCGTGACCGGCAGCGGCTGCCGCCACGTGTCGAAGCGGCCGAGCGGTTCGGCATGCGCGAACGATACGCGCGTAAGCGTGCCGCCGTGCACATCGCGCCAGGCGGCGAGCGCCATCTCGCCCTGCAGCGTGACCGCGTTCGCGACCAGCCGCCCGCCGGGTTTCAGCGACGCCCAGCACGCGTCGAGCACGCCGGGCGCCGTCGCGCCGCCGCCGATGAAGATCGCGTCGGGCGCGGCGAGCCCCGCAAGCGCTGCAGGCGCACGGCCCGCGACGAGTTGCAGGCCCGGCACGCCGAGCGTATCGCGGTTGTGTTCGATGAAGCGTTGACGCTCGGCATGCGCTTCGATCGCGATCGCCTGGCAGGATGGATGCGCGCGCATCCATTCGATGCCGATCGAGCCGCTGCCGGCGCCGACGTCCCACAGCAGTTCGCCGGGCGCGGGCGCGAGGCGACCGAGCGTCATCGCGCGCAGGTCGCGCTTGGTGAGCTGGCCGTCGTGGCGGTACGCATCGTCGGGCAGGCCGGGCGTGAGCGCGCGGCGCGGTGCGTCGGGGCCCGCCTGGCAGTCGAGCGCGACGAGATTGAGCGCGGCGGTTTCGTCGACGTGCCAGTCTTGCGCGAGGCCATCGATCCGTCGCTCGAGCGGGCCGCCGAGGTGTTCGAACACGCTGATGCGCGTCGGCCCGAAGCCGCGCGCGGCGAGTTCGGCCGCGACGGCGGCCGGCGTGCGGCCGTCGGCGCTCAGCACGAACAGGCGCCGGCCCGGCAGCAGGTGGCGGGCCAGCGTCGCGAGCGGACGCCCGACCAGCGAGACCGCGCCGACGTCCTGCAGCGCCCAGCCGAGGCGCGCCGCGGCGAGCGACAGCGACGACGGCGCGGGCAGCACGCGCCATTCGTCGGGAGAAAGCTGGCGGGCGAGCGTCGCGCCGACGCCGAACAGCATCGGGTCGCCGCTCGCGAGCACGCACACCGGCGCGCCGCGGCGCGCGAGCAACCCCGACAGGTCGAACGGCGACGGCCATGCTTCGCGCGTCGCGCGCAGTCGCGCGGGCAGCATGTCGAGCTGCCGCTTCGCGCCGACCACGTGCGCCGCATCGAGCAGCGCGCGCCGCGCGTGGCGTCCGAGCCCCGCGTAACCGTCGTCGCCGATGCCCACTACCGTCAGCCACGCCGTCATGCACCCTTCCCCATCGTTCGATTTCATCGTGTCGCCGCGCGGCCGTGAAAGCGCCGGTGCAGCCGTCCGCGTTGCAAAAAACGGCATGGTACCGTGTTCCACCCCGCGTTTCACCTGCCCGCCCGCTCGCGCGCGGCCGTTGCCCGCTTCGCCCGCCGCGAACCGCCAGCCGGTCGCGAATCGCGACCGAAATCGGGTATCCTACGGCCGTTCGTTCGCCGGTGCCCTTCGGGGCCGAAGAGGGAACACAGGGCGCCCCGCGCGCCGCTGTGGCTGCCCCCGCAACTGTAGACAGCGAGCCGATCTCCCTCCTCATGCCACTGGTTTCACCGGGAAGGCCGGGAGTCGGCGCCGACCTGTCAGCCAGGAGACCTGCCGGCCAGAAAGTGCGTGCGTGCCAGTCGGCGTCGGGCGGGGTGTACCGATGCGTTGGCCGCGGCGCCACACTGTTCCGGTATCCCGTTGAGTTCCGCCCCCGATTCGATTCCTGCGTCGCCCGTCGTGCGCCCGTCGGCCTGCCCGGGGCTCGTGCGCGTGGTCGCGGCCGCCGACGGCGGGTTGTGCCGGATCAAGCTGCCGGGCGGCCGGCTCGACGCGCGCCAGGCGCGTGCGATCGCCGCCGCCGCGCGCCGGTACGGTTCCGGCGCGATCGATGCGACCAATCGTGCGAATCTCCAGTTGCGCGGCATTCGCGACGGCGCGGCCGATGCGTTGACCCACGCGTTGCTCGACGCGGGGCTCGGCCCGCGCGCAAGCGCCGGCGACACCGCCGCCGAGGCGGCCGCGCTCGCGGCGAGCGACGACGTCCGCAACGTGCTGCTCAGCCCGCTCGCCGGGCACGACCCGGCCGCGCTCGTCGATAGCCACGCGCTCGCCGTGCCGCTGCTCGACATGCTGGCGAACGAGCCGCGCCGCGGCGAACTGTCGCCGAAATTCTCGATCCAGCTCGATGGCGGCGAAGCGGTCGCGGCGCTCGATCATCCGCACGACATCTGGCTCGCCGCGTGGCGCCGCGCCGACGGCGCGGTACGTCTTGCGGCGGGGCTGGCCGGCTGTCCGCCGGTGGCGCCCGGCGACCGGCCCGCGTCGGTCGACGTGTCGCCCGATCAGGGCGTCGCGCTGGTGCGGGCGCTGCTGCGTGCGTTCCTCGATCTCGCGCCGGCCGACGTCACGCGGATGCGCGCGTTGCTCGCGACGTGCGGCGAACGCACGCTGTTCGAACGCGCCCGGCGCTACCTGCCCTTTCCGCTCGCGGCCGATCCGGCGCTTGCCGGCTGGCGGCGCACGCACGCCGACCCGGCGTTGCGTTTCGGCGCGCAGCCGTCGCGCGCCGCGGCCCGCTGCAGCGTCGGCGCGCAATTCGCGCTCGGGCGGCTCGACGCGGCGCAACTGGAACGGCTCGCCGCGCTGGCCGAAGCCGACGGCGACGGCACGCTGTCGATGACGCCGTGGCAAGGCGTATTCATGCACGGCGTGCCGAACGAACGTGCGGTGGCGATGCGCGAAGCACTCAAGTCGCTCGGCCTCGTAGGCGCGGCGTCCGAGCCGCTGGCGGCGCTCGTCGCCTGTACCGGCAGCGCGGGCTGCGCGAAAGCGCACGCCGACACGAAACACGACGCACTCGCGCTCGCCGCCCGCATCGGCCGGCCGCTCGACGTGCACCTGACCGGCTGCACGCGCCACTGCGCGCTGCCGCATCCCGCGACGCATACGCTCGTCGCGGTGGCGCCCGCACACTACGACCTTTACCGGCGCGACGCGACCACGGGCCTCGGCGCCCTGCTCGCGCGCCATCTGACGATTGACCAGGCCGCGGTCCGACTCATGGACGTGCGGCACAGCCAGGACACCACCGATGCTTGACTATATTCGCGACGGGCAGGAAATCTACCGCCAGTCGTTCGCGACGATCCGCGCCGAGGCCGACCTGTCGCAGGTTCCGCCCGATCTCGAGAAACTCGCGGTGCGCGTGATCCACGCGTGCGGGATGGTCGACGTCGTGTACGACCTGCGCTTCTCGGCCGGCGCCGGCACGGCCGGCCGCACGGCGCTCGCGGCCGGTGCGCCGATCCTGTGCGACGCGAGGATGGTCGCCGAAGGCATCACGCGCGCGCGGCTGCCTGCGGCCAACCGCGTGATCTGCACGCTCGGCGAGCCGGAGGTGCCCGAGCTCGCGCGCCGGCTCGGCAACACGCGTTCGGCCGCCGCGCTCGAACTGTGGCGCCCGCATCTCGCGGGCAGCGTCGTCGTGATCGGCAATGCGCCGACCGCGCTGTTCCACCTGCTCGACATGATCGACGCCGGCGCGCCGCGCCCCGCGCTGATCCTCGGTTTCCCGGTCGGCTTCATCGGCGCGGCCGAATCGAAGGCGATGCTCGACGCCGACAGCCGCGGCGTGCCGTACGTCGCGCTGCTCGGCCGGCGCGGCGGCAGCGCGATGGCGGCCGCCGCGGTCAATGCGCTTGCAACGGAGGTCGAATGACGACCGCGCGCGGACGGCTGTTCGGGGTGGGCGTCGGCCCCGGCGATCCCGAGCTGATGACGATCAAGGCGCTGCGCGTGCTGCAGGCCGCGCCCGTGGTCGCGTATTTCGTCGCGAAGGGCAAGAAAGGCAACGCGTACGGCATCGTCGAGGCGCACCTGCTCGACAGGCAGACGCAACTGCCGCTGGTCTACCCGGTGACGACCGAGGTGCTGCCGCCGCCGCTCTGCTACGAGACGGTGATCGCCGATTTCTACGACACCGCGGCCGAGATCGTCGCGGCGCACCTCGATGCGGGCCGCGACGTCGCGGTGATCTGCGAAGGCGACCCGTTCTTCTACGGCTCGTACATGTACCTGCACGACCGCCTCGCGCCGCGTTACGACACCGAGGTGATCCCCGGCGTGTGCGCGATGCTCGGCGGCACGGCCGTGCTCGGCCAGCCGCTCGTCTATCGCAACCAGAGCCTGTCGGTGCTGTCGGGCGTGCTGCCCGAGCATGAACTGCGCGAGCGGCTCGCGCGGGCCGACGCGGCCGTCGTGATGAAGCTCGGCCGCAATTTCGACAAGGTGCGACGCGTGCTCGACGAACTCGGGCTTGCGAAGCGCGCGCGGTACGTCGAGCGCGCGACGATGGCCAACCAGCGCATCGTGCCGCTCGACGAGGTCGATCCGATGGCGTCGCCGTATTTCTCGCTGCTCGTCGTGCCGGGGGAAAAATGGCAAGGATGATGACGCCGCCCGCGATCGTGATCCTCGGCGCGGGCGCGCTCGATACCGCGCGGCGGATCCAGGCGCGTTACCCGGGCGCCCGTGTGCACGGTCTCGCGTCGCGCGTCGACGCCGACGTGCCGTTCGACGAGCTCGGCGCGCACCTGCGCGAACTCTATGCACGCGGCTTGCCGATCGTCGCGCTGTGCGCGGCCGGCATCGTGATCCGCTGCCTCGCGCCCGCGCTTGCCGACAAGGGCATCGAGCCGCCGGTGCTCGCGGTCGCGGAGGACGGTTCGGCCGTCGTGCCGCTGCTCGGCGGGCTGACGGGCGTCAACGTGATCGCGCGCGAGATCGCCGAATGCGTCGGTGTCGCGCCGGCGATCACGACGAGCGGCGAGCTGCGCTTCGGCGCGTGCGTGCTCAATCCGCCGGAAGGCTATGCGCTCGCCGATCTCGCGCAGGGCAAGCGCTTCGTGTCCGACCTGCTCGCGGGCGCGTCGACGCGCATCGACGGCGCGGCGCCGTGGCTCGACGACGTCGCGCTGCCCCGTGATGCCGCGGCCGCGCACGCGATTCGCGTGACGCCCGATGCGTGGCGCGGCGCGCGCGACGAGCTTGTGATTCATCCGCGCAGCGTGGTGGTCGGTGTTGCCGCGGATGCCGTGCATGCAGGCGAAGCGCTTGCTGCGCGCATCGACGCCATGCTCGACGCACAGGGCCTCGCGCGGCTGGCGCTCGCGGCCATCGTCGCGCCGGCGTCGGCGATCGGCGACGCCGCGCTGGAAGCCGCGGCGAGCACGCTCGACGTGCCGCTGCGTTTCGTCGATAGCGATCGCGACGGCAACGCGGCAGCCGACGCCGCCACGCTGCTCGGTCGTGCGTTGCGCGTCGCACATACGCTTCGTGGCGAATCGCACGGTCTGGCGTGCGCGGTCGCATCGCAGCCGGTCGACCCGGCCACGCTCGGCCGCGCACGCGGCCGCCTGACGGTGCTAGGCCTTGGCCCGGGCGCCGCCGCGTGGCTCACGCCGGCCGCGCGCGCGGCGCTCGCGGACGCGACCGACATTCTCGGCTATACGACCTACGTGAACATGGCCGGCCCGTTTCGGGCGGACCAGCGCGTGCACGGCACCGACAATCGCGAGGAAATGCAGCGCGCGCGCCATGCGTTCGAACTGGCGGCCGAGGGCCGGCGCGTCGCGGTCGTGTCGTCGGGCGACCCGGGCGTGTTCGCGATGGCCGCGGCCGTGCTCGAAGCGCTCGACGAAGCGCGCGACCCGCAATGGGCCGCGGTCGACCTGCGCGTGGAGCCCGGCATCTCGGCGTCGCTCGCGACGGCCGCGCAGGCCGGCGCACCGCTCGGCCACGACTTCTGCGCGATCTCGCTGTCGGACAACCTGAAGCCGTGGGACGTGATCGAGACGCGCCTGCAACACGCGGCGCAAGCCGATCTCGTGATGGCGTTCTACAACCCGATTTCGCGCGCGCGGCCGTGGCAGCTCGACCGTGCACTCGACATCGTGCGTGCGCATCGCGCGGCCGATACGGTGGTCGTGCTCGGCCGCGACATCGGCCGGCCGGGCGCGACGCTTGCGACGACGACCCTCGGCGCACTGCGCAGCGACCAGGTCGACATGCGCACGATGGTGATCGTCGGCTCGTCGACGACGCGGCGCTTCGCGATCGGCAACGCACGCGAATGGGTCTACACGCCGCGCTGGTATCGCTGAACGTCGCGGCGCGCGTACCGAATCCGGCGGCGCTCGCGCGAATGCGCATGCCTGCGAGCCGCTGACCGGCACGCCGGCGCGTCGCCGGTTCGCTGGAACCGGTCCATGCACGCGCTGCCTCCCGGTCAGCCGGAAAAAGTGCCCGCTCCGCGTTTCGCAACGCGACCGAATCGGCAAGATCGTTACGTATCGGGAATCGAATAACAAAAAGAAGAACACCTAAATTCCCTATTCGACCTGAATCCTCCAAGATAGGCACGCCGCCGACGGGACACGTGCCTGTCCCGCCGGCGGCGATACGCAGGCCAGCGTATCCCTCTTCCACTTGGAGAACACAGAATGAACAACAATGTGTTGCCGCGTTTCGTTCCGCGTGCGTTTGCCGCGGGTTGTCTGCTCGCGATGGCGAGCGTGTCGCACGGTGCCGGCGTCTATGCACCCTATGTCGACGTGACGCTCTATCCGACACCGCTGGTCGACCAGATCGGCGTGCGCCAGGGCATCCAGCAGTTCACGCTCGCATTCGTGGTCGCGGGCAACGGCTGCGTGCCGTCGTGGGGCGGCGTCCAGCCGATCGGCAACGGCGCGAGCGGCGGCCTGCTGACCGCGCTGTCCACGTCGATCGCGAGCTATCGTGCGAAAGGCGGCGAAGTCGCCGTGTCGTTCGGCGGCGCGAACGGCACGCCGCTGATGCAGGCATGCTCGACGGTCCCCGCGCTGAAGAGCGCGTACCAGACGGTGATCGACACGTACGGCCTCACGCACATCGACTTCGACATCGAGGGCGCGTCGCAGCAGGACACGGCTGCGGTCGCGCGCAACTTCCAGGCGGTCGCGCAACTGCAGGCCGACTACGCGGCGAAGGGCAAGCCGCTGCACGTGACGCTGACGCTGCCGACGATGCCGACCGGGCTCACGCAGGACGGCGTGAACGTCGTCAACGCGGCCATCGCGAACAAGGCCACGTTCGATGCGGTCAACGTGATGGCGATGGATTACGGCCCCGCGAACCTCGACATGGGCGCCGCCGCGATCAGCGCCGCGCAGGCGCTCTACTCGCAGCTCGACACGGCGTTCAAGTCGGCCGGGCAGCCGAAGACCAATGCGCAGCTGTGGCAGATGGTCGGCGTGACGCCGATGATCGGCGTGAACGACGTGCAAGGCGAAACGTTCACGCTCGCGAATGCGCAGACCGTGCTGAACGCGGCAATCGCGAACGGCTACGGCTTCTTCGGCAACTGGTCGGTCGGCCGCGATCAGGCGTGCCCGTCCGGCGGCACGTATGCGTCGCCGACCTGCTCGGGCGTCGCGCAGCAACCGTACGCGTTCGCGACGATCTTCAAGAAGCTCGACGGCAAGTGGGGCGCGGGCGTCACGCAGGACCCGAACTACGGCGGCGGTTCGGACGGCGGCACGCCGCAGCCGGGCGCACCGTGGGCGGCCGGCCAGGTCTATACGGCCGGCGCGACGGTCACCTACCAGGGCACGACGTATCAGGCGCAGTGGTGGACGCAGGGCGACGTGCCCGGCCAGGCGGCCGTGTGGAAGCCGATCGGCGGCGGCACGCCCGCGTGGTCGGCGACGACCGCCTACCAGGGCGGCACGTGCGTGACGTACCAGGGCGCGAAGTATTGCGCGAAATGGTGGACGCAGGGCGACAACCCGAGCGCGGGCGGCGTGTGGGTGAAGTCGTGACGCTGCGACGCGCTCGCGCGTGACGCGCGGCGGGCCGTTTCCGGCGTGTCAGCACCGAACGCCGGCGACGGCCCGCTGCCTGCGCCGTCGCGCGCCGCTGCCCTACCCGCGCGCGTGCTCGGCCAGCAGCCGCGCCTTCGCGTCGACGAGCAGCGCCGCATGCGTGTCGCGATGCTGGCGAATCCGCTCGGTCGGCCCGACGACCGACAGCCCGTACCAGTCGCCGTCGAGCATCAGCGCCACCGCGATCGCCGACAGCTCGGGCGCGCTCTCGCCGAAGTTCTCGGCCCAGCCGAGTTCGCGAAACCGCGCGGTCTGCGCGACGAGCGCCGGCAGGTCGGCCACCGTCGCGTCGGTGAAGCGCTCGAACGGCAGTTGCCCGCCGAGCGCCTGCTGCGCGTCGCCCGCGAGTTCCGCGAAGATCGCCTTGCCGATCGAGTTCGCGTGCAGCGGGCGCAGCTCGCCCGGCTGGCGCGTATAGCGGATCGCCTGCTCCGATTCGACGACGTCGAGATACGTGACCGACGCGCCCTGGATCTTGCCGAGCACGGCGGTTTCGCGGCTCGCGTCGCGCAGTGCGACGAGGTGCGGATGCACGATGTCGACGACCGGATCGGGCGCGTCGATCGCCGCGGCGATCGTCTGCAGGCGCCGCGTCGGATAGTAGCCACCGCGCTTGCGCACTTCGTACAGGTAGCCGCGGCTCACGAGCGTGCGCGCCATCGCGAGGCAGCTCGACGCCGGCACGTTGAGCAGGCGCGCGAGTTCGGTGAGCGGCAGCGGCCGCCGTTCGGCGGCGAACAGCTCGAACAGGTCGAGCGTGCGGGCAACGAGTTTGACGTCCATGACGAGCGCTTGATTCGGAACGGGAAACCGCGCGCCGGGCGAGCCGCCGGGTCGCTACGGTCAGTACGACTTCGGCAGCCCGAGCACCTTCTCCGCGATGTAGCACAGGATCAGTTGCGGACTCACGGGCGCGAGCCTCGGAATCATACACTCGCGCAGATAGCGCTCGACATGATATTCCTTCGCGTACCCCATCCCGCCGTGCGTCGCGATCGCCGTCTGGCAGGCCTGGAACGCGGCTTCCGCGCCGAGGTATTTCGCCGCGTTCGCCTCCGCGCCGCACGATTGGCCCGCGTCGTAGCGCGTCGCGGCCTTCATCACCATCAGCCATGCGGCCTCGAGCTGCATCCACGCCTGCGCGAGCGGATGCTGGATCGACTGGTTCTGCCCGATCGGCCGGCCGAACACCACGCGCTCGCACGCATACTGCGTCGCGCGGCGCAGCGCGGCCTGCCCGAGCCCGATCGCCTCCGCGGCGATCAGGATGCGTTCCGGGTTCAGCCCGTGCAGCAGATAGCGGAAGCCGTCGCCTTCGTTGCCGATCAGGTCGTCGCGCGACACGCGCAGGTTGTCGATGAACAGCATGTTCGAATCGACCGCCTTGCGGCCCATCTTCTCGATCTCGCGCACTTCGACGCGCGAACGGTCGAGGTCGGTATAGAACAGGCTCAGCCCGTCGGTCGGCTTCGCGACCTGGTCGAGCGGCGTCGTGCGGGCGATGATCAGCATCTTGTTCGCGACCTGCGCGGTCGAGATCCAGATCTTGCGCCCGCTCAGCACGTAGTGATCGCCGTCGCGGCGCGCCTGCGTGCTCAGGTGCGTGGTGTCGAGCCCGGCGTCGGGTTCGGTCACCGCGAAGCACGCCTTGTCGTGCCCGGCGATCAGCGGCGGCAGGAAGCGCGTCTTCTGCGCGTCGTTGCCGAACACCTGCACCGGGTTCAGCCCGAAGATGTTCATGTGAACGGCCGACGCGCCGGACAGGCCGGCGCCCGACGCGCTGATCGTGCGCATCATCAGCGCCGCCTCGGTCATCCCGAGCCCGGCGCCGCCGTAGGCCGGGTCCATTGCGATGCCGAGCCAGCCGGCCTCGGCGAGCGCCGCGTGGAAATCGGCCGGAAATCCGCCCGCGCGATCGCGTTCGAGCCAGTAGTCGTCGCCGAAGCGCTCGCAGATTTTCTCGATCGCGCTTTCGATCGCGCGCTGGTCGTCGGTCAGGTCGAACTGCATGGACTGCTCTCCCGGGAAGCGTGAACGGCCGCGCCGCTCACAATGGAAACACGCCCGTCGCGACCGCGGCGAAGACCATCAGCACGGTGGCGGCGAACAGGAACGGAATCGTGAATTTCTGGTGCTCGGCGAGCTCGACGCCAGTCAGCCCGACGATCAGGAACGTCGCGGGCGTGAGCGGGCTCACCGGAAAGCCGGTGGTCATCTGGCCGAGCAGCGCGGCCTGCGCCATCTGGATCGGCGGCACGCCGAGCAGCTTGCCGCTTTCCGCGAGCACCGGCAGCACGCCGAAGTAGAACGAATCGGGATCGAACAGCAGGCTGAGCGGCATTGACAGCAGCCCGAGCACGAACGGCATGTGGCGCGCATGTTCGACGGGCACGTGCGCGACGACGACCTCGGCCATCGCCTTCAGCATCCCGGTGCCGGACATGATGCCGGTGAACGCGCCGGCCGCGAGCAGCACGCTCGCCATCATCAGCGCGGCCTTCGCATGCGCGTCGATCCGTTCGCGCTGGGCCTGCACGTCCGGGTAATTGATCACGAGCGCGGCGACCGTGCCGAGCATGAACATCACCATCGGATCGACGATGCCGGACACCAGCGTGACGAGCACGACGAGCGTGAGCACGACGTTGATCCCGAAGCGGCCCGGCCGACGCAACGCGCGTTCGGCGTCGGTCAGCTCGCGCGGCGCGATCGCGAGCGAAGCCGCGCCGGCGCGGTCGAGCCCGAGCCGTTTCGCCTCGCGCGCGCCGAGCACGTACGCGGTGCCGAACACGAACGCGAGCCCGACGATCTGCACCGGAATCATCGGCGTGAAGATCGCCGAGCCGGGAATGTGCAGCGCGGCCGACGCGCGCAGCATCGGCCCGACCCACGGCAGGAAGTTGACGCCGGCCGCCATCGATGCGACGCACGCGAGGATGCGGCGATCCATCCCGAGCCGCGTATAGAGCGGCATCATCGCGGGCAGCGTGACGAGAAACGTGACGGCGCCCGAGCCGTCGAGATGGATCAGCAGCGCGAGCAGCGCCGAGCCCATCACGATGCGCGGCGGATGACAGCCGATCACGCGCAGCACGCCCGCGATGATCGGATCGAGCATCCCCGCGTCGGTGAGGATTCCGAAAAATAGAATCGCAAAAACGAACATGCCGGCGATCGGGCCGATGTTCTGTACGCCGTGCACGACGAACTTGCCGGTCTGCAGCCCGAAACCGGCCGCGAGCGACGCGGCCACCGGCACGACGATCAGCGCGACGAGCGGCGACAACCGCTTCGTGATGATCAGGCCGAACAGCGCGACGATGGCGACCGCGCCGATCCATGCGAGCATGATGCGTCTCCTCTGCAGCCGGTGCGCAGGGCGTGCCGATGCGCGGGCCGGCGTGATGTCCGAATGATGGTGTGCGCGGCGCGTGGCCGGGCGCCGCGATGCGGCACGGCCGGCGGCCGCGATGCCGGTCAGCGCCGGCGGTGGTCGTGATCGTCGCCGTCCGCGAACACCTGCGCCGCATGTTCGTTCAGTGCGGGCGGCGGCCGCCGGTACGTGGCCGGCGTGCGGCCGAGCTTGATCGGCGACGCGATGCCGCGATGCCGGCCCAGCTCGACCTTCATCTGCCGATGCGCGACATGCGGATGGTCGAGCGCCGCGTCGAGCCCGAGCACGGGCGCGCACGGCACGCCGCGGCGCATCAGTCGTTCGGCGAGCGCGGCGCCGTCGTGCGCGGCCAGCGCCGTTTCGAGCAGCGTGCGCAGTGCGGCGCGATGCTGGCTGCGCGCGCGGTTGTCCGCGAAACGCGGATCGTCGAGCCAGTCGCGCGTGCCGAGCACATCGCACAGCGCGGCGAACTGTCCGTTGTTGCCGACTGCCAGGAAGATGTCGACGCCCGCCGTCGGGAAGCTGTCGTACGGCGTGATGTTCGGATGCGCGTTGCCGGTGCGCACGGGCGCCTTGCCCGAATGGAAGAAGTTCGGCGTATGCGGATGCAGGATCGACAGCGCGCAGTCGAACAGCGTCGATTCGACGAACTGGCCTCGGCCGCTGGCGTCGCGCTCGCGCAGCGCCATCAGCACGCCGAGTGCCGCGTTCAGCCCCGTGACGAGATCGACGATCGGCACGCCCACTCGCAGCGGCGCGCCGCCGGCTTCGCCATTGACGCTCATCAGCCCCGCGAGCGCCTGCACGGCCGCGTCGTAGCCTGGCAGCCCGCCGAGCGGGCCGTCCGCGCCGAAACCCGACACGCGGCAATAGACGAGGCGCGGAAACCGCGCATGCAGCGCGTCGAAGCCGAGCCCCCAGCGCTCCATCGTGCCGATCTTGAAGTTCTCGACGACCGCGTCCGCGTGTTCGAGCAACCCGAGCAGCCGCTCGCGATCCGCCGGCTGCGTCAGGTCGAGCGCGATGCCGAGCTTGTTGCGGTTCACGCCGAGGAAGTACGACGCGGTGTCGCCGTCGAACGGCGGGCCCCACGTGCGCGTCTCGTCGCCGGACGGCGGTTCGACCTTGATCACCTCCGCGCCGTGATCGGCGAGGATCTGGGTCGCGTACGGGCCGCCCAGCACCCGCGACAGATCGATGATGCGCAATCCCGCCAGCGCGCCCTGCTGCTCGTGTTCCGCCATGCGTCTCGCTCCTGGTTCCGGTTGATCGGACGGCCGGTTCCGGCGGCCCGGCACTGGCGCTGGGCTTCTCCGGATTCGGCGAATAATTCTTGTATGTGAATTTATATTCACACTCAAGAATTATGTTGTCAAGCCCGGATGGGACCCGGCTGCCGCGCGGAGAACGTCGTCGCGCGCAAGGGGGAACGACACCGAACGCGGGCGGTTGCGGCGGCGCCCCGCCGTTCGCTAAGCTGGCGGGCAACGTTCACCCCCATCAGTAACGAGGCGGAATATTCATGAAACGGTTGTGGCTGGCGGCCTTCCTGCTCGCATCGACGCTGGGCATCGCGCACGCGCAAAACCAGACTTTCCACTTCGGCGAGGGACAAACCGGGGTATCGGGCGCCGCGCCGCATGCTGCCGCGCCGGTGGCCCGGCCCGCGCCCGCACGCCGGCACGTCACCGCGCCGTCGCCGCATCACCGGCGTGCCGTTCACAAGCGCCGTCATTCGCGCCACGCGAGGCCTGCGCGCAGCGGGATCCATACGCACGCGTGAGCCGTCGCCCGTGGCGCGACCGCGGTGCACGCAACTGTCACGAACGGCCGGTAACGTCGGCGCGGCGGCGTGCATGCCGTGGCAGCCGGCCGCCGACCCTCGCGCGGCCGACGCGCCTTTTTCTCCACGATTCAGTACCTGTTTTGCCGAACATGAGCATCGGGCCGGATACCGTCGCCGTCATCAAGGAACGCGCCACGATCGTGTGCCGCCAGCGCAGCAGCGTGCTGCTGGTCGCCCGCACCGCGGCGCGCTGGTCGCTGCCCGGCGGCACGATCCGGCGCGGCGAGACGCCGCTCGAGGCCGCGCGGCGGGAACTCGCGGAGGAGACGCGGCTGGAGGGGCTCGCGCTCGACTACGCGGTGCAGTTCGGCGGGCTGACGAAGCTGCATCACGTGTTCGTGGCCGACGTGCCGGCACACCTGACGCCGCGGGCGAGCAACGAGATCGCCCGCTGCAAGTGGTTCACCATCGACCGGCTCGACACGCTGCGGGCGAGCGTGCCGACGCGCAAGATCATCGAGCTGCTGCGGCTCGACTGTTTTTCGGCGTTCGCGAGCGGGCCGCTTCGCTGAGGTCGACGCCGGCTCGGGCTCCGATTGCGGCGACTACGCGCGCAGGAACGGGCCGGCCTTGCGTTCGAGCAGCGCGACGAGTTCGGGCTGCATGAACGCGTAGCGATCGGGAATGTCGAGGCAGACGATCTTCCGGTGCTTCAGATGCGCGCCGAATTGCGCCGACAGTCGCGCCTTGTGCGCACGCTCCATCACGAACACGATGTCCGCCCAATCGAGTTGCTCGGCCGAGAGCCGCACGTCCGCATCGGGCGCGAGGCCCGCGGAGTCGGTGTCGATGCCGGGCCACGCGGCGAACACCGCTTCGGCCGTCGGGCTGCGCAGCCGGTTGCGGCTGCAGATGAACAGTGCCCGTGTCATGTCGCTGCGCGGCGCCCGAGGGGGCTCAACCTTGCGGAATCGTGCCCGGCCGCACGTACGCGAGCATGTGCGGCACGTAATCGGCCTTGCCGAGCTCGACACCGTGATGGCGCAGGATCGCGTACGCGGCGATCGCGTGGAAGTAGAACTGCGGCAGCGCCCAGTCGCGCGCGTACTGTTCGCCCGTCATGTCGAACGCGATCCCGTTCGGCAGTTCGAGCGCGATCGGCAGCGCTGCGCCGCCATCGAGCGCATCGGGGGCGAGTTCGCCGAGAAAGGCGAGCGTGCCGGCGATGATCGCCTGCGCATCGGCCGGCGAACCGGGTTGCGCATCCGCATTCCAGCCCGCCTCGCGCAAGGCCAGCAACGCCGCCGGCAGCGGTTCGCCGCGCAGCCGGTGAACCGGCTCCATCGCCTGGAAACACGAGAAGCGCACCTGGGCGGCGAGCGGATACATGTCGGGCGCCAGCCTCAGCGTCATCGCCGCGTCGGGGTCGTCGCCGGCGGCCTGCCGGTGTGCGACGGCCTTGTCGAGCCACGCGGACTGCGCGCGCAGCATCTGGGTGTAGGTCGGAACCAGAAGTTGGGTGGGTGACACGCATGCGCTCCTGTGTTGGGGTTCTCGCCCCACGATAGCAGCGTCGGCGCGAACCTGCATCCTGGCCGGGCGCCGACGTGTGCCGTTACGGCTTGCCGTGCCGCGCCAGGAACCGGTCGAGCTGCGACGCGAACGTCTTGCCGTCGCGCGCGCTGAACGGCGCCGGCCCGCCCGTGTCGATGCCGGCGCTGCGCAACTGGTCCATCATCGCGCGCGTCGACAGGCGCTCCTCGATGTTTTCGCGGCTGAACCAGTTGCCGCGCGGGTCGAGCGCATGCGCGCCCTTGTCGAGCACGGCGGCGGCCAGCGGGATGTCGGCGGTGATCACGAGATCGCCGGGCTCCGCCAGCTCGACGATGCGCGCGTCGGCCACGTCGAAGCCGGCCGGCACCTGCACGGCCTTGATGAACGGCGACGGCGGCGTGCGCAGAAACTGGTTCGCGACCAGCGTCACGCAGATCTCGGCACGACGCGCGGCGCGGAACAGCATGTCCTTGATGACGGCGGGACACGCGTCGGCATCGACCAGTACTTGCATGGCGGGGGTTTCCAGTGGGCAAAAGCAGAAGCGGCGATCATAGCGCACCGCCGTGCCGGCCATCAGCCGGCGCGATCCGTGCCAAGCGCGTCGGCCGTCACCCACTGCGCGCCCCACGCCGCGGCGAGCCGCGCGCCCTGCCCGATCCGCACGGCCGCGTCGTCGAAGTCGACGAACACGACGTGATCGGCCGCCGCCGGCCTGGCCGGCATCTCGCGCGTGCGCCCGTCGGACAGCACCCACAGCCAGCGCTGCTTGCCGGGCTCGCGGCGCGCAGCGCTGGCCAGCAAGCGTGCGGCGGCCGCGATGCCGTCCGCGAGCGGCGTGCCGCCGCCGCCGTCGACCGGCTCGAGCCAGCGCGCGTTCCACCAGCGCGGCACGGCCGGGCCGAAGCGCCGCGCGGCGCCTTGACCGCCGAAGCAGATCAGCGCGGTTTCGACCCGCGCCCGCGCGGCCTGATCGAAATACGCGACGATCAGCCCCTTCGCGAGCGCGAGCCGCTCGTGCGACAACATCGACGCCGAACAGTCGAGCACGAAGCAATGCAGCGCACGCGGCGTGCCCGCGCGTTTCCCGAAGCGCAGATGCTCGCGATGCAGCGGGCCGCCGCGTTTCGCGGCGAGCGTCGCCGGCCACGCGACGGCCGTGCCGGCGCGCACCGCGCCCGGCACGCGTGCGGCTGCGCCTGACTGCCATCGAGGACCGCGAATCGCGTTCGCGGCGGCGCCGGCTCGATGGCTCAGCGTTTTTTTAGCGGCAGCGGCACCACGCTTTTCACGTCGCGCAGCCCGGCCGGTTCGGGCGGCAGGTAGCCCCAGTCGCCCTGCGATGCGGACGCATCGCCTTTCGTGTCGCCGGTCTCGCCCGGCCGGTCGTCGGGCCGCTGGCGCGGGTTCGGCGGCGAACGATCGTCGCGTTCGTCATCGTGCTGCGACGATGGGTGCGACGACGGCGGCCCCGCATGGCGCCGGTGCCGCAACACGGCTTCGGCCACGCGCGCCACATGCGACACCGTCACCGCGTCGGCCTGCTCCAGCGCGGCCAGCGCGCGCGCGGCGCGCAGCATCACGAGATCGGCCCGCAACCCGTCGACGGCCGCGTCGATGCACAGCGCGCTGACGCGCGCATGGACCGCATCGTCGAAATCCAGCGCCGGCAGCCGCCCGCGCGCCGCATGAATCCGGTCCGCGAGCGCCCGCTGGGCCGCCGCATGACGCGCGCGAAACGCATCCGGATCGAGATCGAACGCAAGCCGCGCCTTCACGATCCGCTCGCGCTGGGCGGCGTCGAAGCAGTTCTCGAGCTGGACCATCAGCCCGAAGCGGTCGAGCAACTGCGGGCGCAGCTCGCCCTCCTCGGGATTCATCGTGCCGACCAGCACGAAACGCGCATCGTGCGCGTGCGACACGCCATCGCGCTCGACGATGTTCACGCCGCTCGCGGCGACGTCGAGCAGCGTATCGACGAGCCCGTCGGCGAGCAGGTTCACTTCGTCGACGTACAGCACGCCGAGATGCGCGCGCGCCAGCAGGCCGGGCCGGAAGCGCACGCCGTTTTCGGCCAGCGCATGCGCGAGATCGAGCGTGCCCGTCACCTGCTCGTCGCTCGCCGACAGCGGCAGCGTGACGAACTGCCCTTCCGGCAGCAACTCGGCGAGGCCGCGCGCGGCCGTCGATTTCGCGGTGCCGCGCGGGCCGCTGACGAGCACACCGCCGAGCGACGGGTCGATCGCGGCCAGCAGCAGCGCCTGCTGCAACGCGTCCTGCGCGACGAGCGCCGCAAACGGAAAAACCGCGCGGGCGCGGGGCGTCGTCGGATCGGTCATCGCCGTCCTCCTTCCTGGCGTTGTTCGCTGGCGAGCCAGACCGCTTCGATCCGCTCGCGATAGGGGCCCGGCTGCTGCCACAGCCCGCGCTGCATCGCTTCGACGAAGCGTTCGCAGATGCCGTGCAGCGCCTTCGGGTTGTGCCGTTCGAGGAACGCGCGGGTGGCGTCGTCGAACAGGTACGCGTCGGCGACGAGCGCGTACTGGTGATCGGACAGCACGCGCGCGGTCGCGTCATAGCCGTACAGGTAGTCGACGGTCGCGGCCAGCTCGGCCGCGCCCTTGTAGCCGTGACGCTTCACGCCGTCGAGCCATTTCGGGTTGACGACGCGCGAGCGGATCACGCGGGCGATTTCCTCGCGCAGCGTGCGCATCTTCGGCGCGACCGGGTTCGCATGGTCGCCGTGGTAGATGCTCGGCTGCTGCCCGGACAGGTGCCGCACGGCCGCCGTCATCCCGCCCTGGAACTGGTAGTAGTCGTTCGAATCGAGGATGTCGTGCTCGCGGCTGTCCTGGTTCTGCACGACGACGTCGATCGTCGCCAGCCGCTCGCCGAACACGTCGGCCGCGGCGTCGCCCGCGCTGTTTTGCGCGTACGCATGGCCGCCCCATTGACGGTAGGCGTCCGCGAGATCGGCGTCGGTCTGCCAGCGGCGCTGGTCGATCAGATCCTGCAGGCCCGCGCCGTAGCTGCCCGGCCGCGCGCCGAACACGCGCCAGCCGGCGCGCCGGCGCGCTTCGTCGGGCGCCACGCCCTGCGCGATCCACTTCCCGCGTTCGCGCTCGATGCGTGCGCGAATCGGGTTCAACGCTTCGGGTTCGTCGAGCGCGGCAACGGCCTGCACGGCCGCGTCGAACAGGTGCATCAGGTTCGGGAACGCGTCGCGGAAGAAGCCCGACACGCGCAGCGTCACGTCGATGCGCGGCCGGTCGAAGATCTCGATCGGCAGGATCTCGAAGTCGGTCACGCGATGGCTGCCGTGCGCCCATTTCGGGCGCACGCCGATCAGCGCGAACGCCTGCGCGATGTCGTCGCCGCCGGTGCGCATCGTCGCCGTCCCCCACACCGACAGCCCGATCGCGCGCGGATAGTCGCCGTGATCCTGCAGATGACGCTCGATCAGCTGCTGCGCGGATTTCAACCCGAGCGACCACGCGGCCTGCGTCGGCACCGCGCGCGTATCGACCGAGTAGAAGTTGCGGCCGGTGGGCAGCACGTCGGGACGGCCACGCGACGGTGAACCGCTCGGCCCCGGCGGCACGAAGCGGCCGTCGAGCCCGCGCAGCAGCTGACGCATTTCCTCGCCGCCGCACGCGTCGAGGGCGGGCAGCAGCATCGTGCGCACGCGTTCGAGCACCGCGAGCGTATGCGGCCATGCGCCGGGCGGCGGCATGTCGATACCGGGTTCATCGGACGCGGCTCCGCACACGGCGTCGAGCCAATGCTGCGCAAGCCGTTCGAGCCGCTCGCGCGTATCGCCCGCATGCCGCCACGGCGACGCGTCGAGCGTTTGCAGGACGGCCGGCCGCGGCCCGGTCCACGGCGCGGCCCAGTCGGCCGCGAGCGGATCGAAAGCGTCGCCGAGCGCGAGATCGCGCGCGAGTGCGCCGATCAGCCCGGCGCGTTCGCCCTTGCCGTCGCCGACCGGAAAGCGTGCGAGCGCGAGCAGCGTGTCGCGCCGCTGGCGCGCGACCGGCGACGCGCCGAACACGTGCAGCCCGTCGCGAATCTGCGCTTCCTTCAACTCGCACAGCCACGCGTCGACCCGCGTGAGCAGTGCATCCTCGTCGCCCGCATCGCGCGGCGGCGATACGCTCAGTTCGTCGTGCAGGCGATGCTCGGCGATCGTCGCGAGGATCGTCTTGCGCAACAGCTTCGCGCGCCGCGCATCGACCATCAGCGCTTCGTAGTATTCGTCGACCTGCCGTTCGAGATCCTGCAGCGGGCCGTAGTTTTCCGCGCGCGTGAGCGGCGGCATCAGGTGATCGACGATCACGGCCTGCGCACGGCGCTTCGCCTGGCTGCCCTCGCCCGGATCGTTGACGATGAACGGATACAGGTGCGGCAGCGGCCCGAGCGTCAGGTCGGGCCAGCACGCGTCGGACAGCGCGACGCTCTTGCCCGGCAGCCATTCGAGATTGCCGTGCTTGCCGAGATGGATGACCGCGTCGACGCGATACGCATCGCGCAGCCAGAAATAGAACGCGAGATACGCATGCGGCGGCACGAGATCCGCATCGTGGTAGCTCGCGTAGTCGTTCTCGCCGCGCGAGCGCGACGGCTGGATGCCGACGAACACGTTGCCCGCGCGCCAGCCGGCGATCGTGAAGCGCTGCTGCCTCAGCGTCGGATCGGCTTCAGGCGGCCCCCAGCGTGCGTTTAGCGCATCCCGCACGGTGGCCGGCAGCCGCGCGAAACGCGCGACGTAGTCGGCCAGCGCGTAACTCTGAAACGCGGGACGCAGCGTGCGCACGGCGGGATCGTTGGTCACGCCTTCGGTGAGTTGCGCGATCAGCGCGTCGCCGTCGGGCGGCAGGTCGGCCACCGTGTAGCCCGCGTCGCGCAGCGCCGCGAGCACGCGCAGCGCGGAGGCCGGCGTATCGAGCCCGACGCCGTTGCCGATCCGCCCTTCGCTTTGCGGATAGTTCGCGAGGATCAGCGCGATGCGCTTGTCGGCGTTATCGAGCGTGCGCAGCCGGCACCAGCCGCGCGCGAGCGCCGCGACGAACGCGATCCGTTCCGCATCCGGCTGGTAGCGCACGACGTCGACCTCGGTATGCGGGCAGCGATACGCGAGCCCCTTGAAGCTCACCGCGCGCGTGACGATGCGCCCGTCGACTTCGGGCAGCGCGATGTGCATCGCGATGTCGCGTGCGTGCAGGCCCTGGTTGTCGGCCACCCACGCGTCGCGATTGCCGCCGGACAGGATCACCTGCAGCACCGGCGCGTCGCCGGCCAGCACGTCGGGCTCGGGGCTGTCGATCGCGCCGGCAGCGAATGCGGTGGTATTCAGCACGAGCGCGACGCCGTGCGTGTCGCAGAGCTGCGTGATGACCTCGCGGCTCACCGCGTCCTTCAGCGACGTCACCGCGATCGGCAGCGGATTCAGCCCGTGGTCGATCAGTGCGTCGGCCAGCGCGTCGAACACCGCCGTGTTGGCGGCCTGCCAGTGCGCGCGATAGAACAGAATCGCGACGACCGGCGCGCCGGGCGTCCAGCGCGGTCGCCAGTCGTCGACGCTCGCGCGGTCGCGCGCCGGGTGATACAGCGCGGCGGCGGGCAGCGGCCGCGGCGGTTCGGGTTCGTCGCCGAAGCCGAACGTGTGAAACGCGATGCTGCGCAACAGCGCGTCGGCGTTGTGCACGCCGCCTTCGCGCAGATAGCGCCACCACAGCCGGCACAGCTCGGGCCTGACCGTGCTCTTCGCGACGAGGTTCGGGTCCTCCTGCAGGTCGCCCGAGAACATCGCAAGCTGCTGCCCGCGCTTCGACGCGAGCGACACGGCCTGCTCGATCCCGTACGGCCAGTACGCTTCGCCGCCGAGATGATCGATCACGACCGTCTTCGCGTGCCGCAGCACGTCGTCGACGTAGAAATCGACCGACGCCGGCTGGCGCAGGAACGTGACGTTCGCGAGCCGCACGCTCGGGAACCCTTCGGGCAAGTGCGGCACGACGCTCGCGAGCAGCGACAGCGTCGTGTCGGCCGAACTCAGGATCACGATGTCGGCCGGCTGCTGGTCGATCCGGACGACGCCCTGCGTATCGTCGACGAAGCCGCCCGGCGTGGTACGCAGCAGATGCATCGTGCGTTACGCCTGTTGCGGCTCGGCCGCGCACGCGGCGTCGAACGCGCGTTGCAGCGCGGCCGCGTCGAGATCCTCGCCGATCAGCACGAAGCGGCTCGCGCGGGTTTCGCCGTCCTGCCAGCGGCGGTCGAAATAGCTGTCGAAGCGGCGGCCGACGCCCTGGATCACGAGCCGCATCGGCGCGCCGGGCAGCGCGGCGAAGCCCTTCGCGCGGTAAATCGTGTGCGCTTCGACGACACGTTGCAGCGCGGCGATGGTCGCTTCGCGCGTGCCGGCGTCGCCCGATACCACCACCGAATCGAAATCGTCGTGATGGTGATCGTGATCGCCGTCGTCGGCCGAGCCGTGATGGTCGTGACGCAGGTGGATCGTTTCCTCCGACGCCGATTCGAGGCCGAGCAGCAGCGCGAGGTCGAGCTCGCCGCGCGTCGCGCGCACGATCTTCACCTGCGGCGGGATTTCGTCGCGGATCGCGGCTTCGATCTGCGCGAACTCGGCGTCGCCGACGAGGTCGGCCTTGTTCACGATCACGAGATCGGCCGACGACAGTTGATCGGCGAACAGTTCGTGCAGCGGCGATTCGTGGTCGAGGTTCGGATCGGCGCGGCGCTGTGCGTCGACGGCCTGCGGGTTTTCCGCGAACTGGCCGCTCGCGGCGGCCGGCCCGTCGACGACGGTCACGACCGCGTCGACCGTGAAGCTGTTGCGGATCGTCGGCCAGTTGAACGCCTGCACGAGCGGCTTCGGCAGCGCGAGGCCCGACGTCTCGATCAGCACGTGATCGATGTCCGCGCGGCGCTCGACCAGCGCTTCCATCACCGGATAGAACTCTTCCTGCACGGTGCAGCACAGGCAGCCGTTCGCGAGTTCGTACAGCTGGCCCGTTGCCTCGCCCTGCGCGCCGTCGGCATCGTCGCAGCCGATCCCGCAGCCCTTGAGGATTTCGCCGTCGATGCCGAGCTCGCCGAATTCGTTGACGATCACCGCGATGCGGCGGCCTTCGGCGTGCTGCAGGATGTGGCGCATCAGCGTCGTCTTGCCGCTGCCGAGAAAGCCCGTGACGATCGTGACGGGCAGCTTGCGTAGGGTCATGGTAGGTCCGGTGTCGAAGAGGGAATCAGGACGGGATCGTCGCGTCGGCGGCGACGCGGCAATTCAGCGGGCGGTGCGCGGGAAGCTCGCCGCGTGATCCGCGCGGACAGCCGCGCGGCGGGCGGGACAACGAATCGGACATGGTGCTTCCTTGCGAACGGTCGACATCGTGAATGCCAACACGGCTGCCGCGTGCGTAGCCCGTGTCGCCTGCCGTTCGCCGTGCCGGCCCGGGCGCGTTCGCGCGGCGGGCGGATCGGGGCAAACAGCGGGAAACACCGGGCGTCGGGCCTGCGGCGGCCGTGGACGATGCGCCGCCTCCCCGCGGCGCTGAACCCCAACGTTTAGGCCGGTATCCGGGCTGACGAACACGCCGCTTCGCCTTCCCGGATACGCGCGGCATCCAGTGGCGGTCGTCCGCATGCGCGCGGCATGCGGCGAAGCGGCGCTGCGTGGCGCTTGCGCGCGACGCGTTCGCTTACCGTTGCGGGGGCAGCACAGGTTGGCTCGACTGCGGCGCAGGCAGGCTCCCTGTTTCCCGTTTAACTGCGCACGCCGGAGCGGCGCGCGCGAGCACCAAAACGCGTGCGAGTGTAGGCGGCGGTGCGGGGAGCGTCAAGGCGAGCGGCCGGCGACGAACGCGAATGATTGTCGTTTTCAACTACACGAGATAAACTTCACCCGAGAACAACACGAACCACCGCGCAACGGCCATGTGAGGCAATCACTCAGTCATCCTCAAATTTCCATGTCGAAACGACAGATATCCGGGCGGCGTTTTCCTGTGCTGGCCCTGTCGCTGTGCTCGATTGCCGGCGTTGCTTCCTGCCCTGCCGCGGCGGCCGAGTTCGACGACGAACTGCCAGCGGTCGAGGTGCACAGCCGCCGTCATCCGAATGATCCGCGTGCGGAAAGCGTGAGCACGGCGACCCGCACCGCGAGCGATCCGCGCGACGTACCGCAAACCATCGACAGCGTCTCGGTCGAGGAAACGCTGTCCTATGGCGGCCGCACGCTTGCCGACGCACTGGCCGGCGTGCCCGGTGTGTCGAATACGTCGGACACGCGCTTCGATTCGTTCCGCATTCGCGGCTTTTCCAGCGCGGGCGACTTGCTGCTCGACGGCATGCGCGACGATGCGCAATACGTACGCAGCCTCGGCAACATCGAACGCGTCGAGGTGCTGAAGGGGCCGGCTGCCGCGCTGTACGGGCGCGGCAGCGGCGGTGGCGTCATCAACCGGATCACCAAGCAGCCGTTGCCGGAAAACTTCGGACATGTGTCGGCGACGACCGGCAGCTACGGACGGCTCGGCGCGTCGGTCGATCTCAACCGGATGCTGTCCAGCGCGTGGAGCATGCGGCTCAATGCGGGACACGAACACGCCGGCAGCTTCCGCGACCACGTCGACGGTACGCGTCAGTTCGTCGCGCCGTCGATCAAGTGGCACGACGCGCGGCGAAGCTGGCTGCTGCAGTTCGAATACGACACGTACCGACGCGTGCCCGATCGCGGCATGCCGGCGCCGGTCGCCGCCGTCGATGCGGCCGGCAAGCCGTTCGCGTTCTCGCTGCCGTCCGCGCCACGCGCAACCTTCTTCGGCGCGGCGGGCCGCGACACGATCCGCGACGAGACCATGAACTGGCGCTCGGTCTTCACGCATGCGCTCGACGGCGACTGGGAATTGCGCCATACGCTCGGCGTGCTGGATTTGCGCAGCACCTTCGACAATACCTACGTCACGCAAAGCTACGTCGCGAAGCCGCGCGACTACCGGCGCGTGCAACGTGCACGCTACCTGCAGGACATGACGCAGCTCAACGTGCAAACCGGCGTCGAACTGGGCGGCAAGGTCGCGACCGGTCCGGCGCTGCATCACCTGCTGTTCGGCATCGAATACGGCTGGCAGAAGCGCACGCCGGCGCTCTGGCAGGCCGACGCGGCGCCGGTTCCGGTGACCGGACCGGATCGCTTCGCCCTCGTCGGCTCGACGCCGCGCCCGTACGCGATGAACCGCCACCGTGTCAGCGACTACGCGCTGTTCGCGCAGGATCGCGTCGACCTCGGGCGAGCGTGGAAGCTGCTCGGCGGCCTGCGCGCGGAACGTTTCGACGTCGATTCGACCAACGCGCTGAACGGTCTGCATGCGCGGCGCACGACGACGGCATGGGGCCCGCGGCTCGGCGTCGTGTGGTCGCCGGTCGGCGCGCACAGCCTGTATGCGTCGTACAGCAAGAACTTCGCGCCGGTCGGCGGCGACCTGATCGGCATCACGCCCGACGCGCGCGGCAACGCCAACGATCTCGGCCCGCAATACACGCGCCAATACGAGATCGGCGTGAAAAGCGACTGGCGCGATGGCGCGCTGAGCACGACGCTCGCGCTGTTTCAGCTCGACCTGTACAACCGCCGCATCGCCGACCCGGTTCGCCCGGGCTTTTTCGACCTCACCGGCCTCGAACGCAATCGTGGCCTGGAACTGGGCGTCGCCGGCCGGCTCACGGGCGACTGGTTCGTCCGCGGCGGCATCGGCTGGCAACACGCGCGGGTGGTCGACGCCGAGCCGAAGTATGCGGGCAAGCGCTCGGCGGGCGTGTCGGCGTCGAACGGCAGCCTGTTCGTCAGCCATGCGCCGCTGCGCGGGTTTTTCGCCGAACTCGGGGTCGTGTACGAGGGCGCGCGTTACGCCGATCGCGACAACCTGCTCGAACTGCCCGCGTACCTTCGCTGGGACGGCAAGGCCGGCTATCGCACGCGCGACCTCGAGGTGACGCTGGCGGCCGTCAACCTGGCCGATCGC
The DNA here is from genome assembly GCF_015712265.1 of Burkholderia sp. 9777_1386. NCBI lineage: Bacteria > Pseudomonadati > Pseudomonadota > Betaproteobacteria > Burkholderiales > Burkholderiaceae > Burkholderia > Burkholderia sp. 9777_1386. The sequence continues at coordinate 34,251 of NZ_JACCQB010000029.1, forward strand.
GGCTACTACGCGAATGCGACGGGCCTCGCGCAGATCGTGCCCGGCGCGCCACGCACGTTCACGCTGACGGCGGCATACAAGTTCTGACCTCGCGGGCGGCGCCGGCGCCCCGCGCAGCCGCTCCGCCGGGCGGCTTGCGCGTTGCAGGCCTGTGCTATCGTATGCGCCGCGTTCGGTGCTCGCATGCGCGTTCGGTGCATGCAGTTAAACGGGAAACAGGAGGCGGACATCCGCCCGGCCTGTGCTGTCCCCGCAACGGTACGCCGCCCGCGCCACGCGCTTCCTCGCGCGTGCGCCCAGGCCGCCCGCGATGCCACTGCCCTTCAACCGGGCGGGAAGGCTGCGGTCTGGCAAGCGGCCAGCCCGGATACCGGCCGACGCAAGGGGCGAGCGCGCTGCTCGCCGAACGCCCGATCCGCGGGGGACGGACCGGGTGCGCATTCCCCCGCGTTCGCGCGGGTTTCGCCCGATCCGCCATGCACTGCCTGTCCGCCGGCCGCCGATGCGCCGCCCGCCTTTCCTGTTCCACTGTTTCGACACGGTGCGCGCCGTGCCGCGCGCGATGAGCCGCGCCTGGCTCGTCGGCGCCGGCCCCGGCGACGCCGATCTGCTGACGCTCAGGGCCGTACGCGCGATCGGCGCGGCCGACGTGCTGCTCGTCGACGATCTCGTGAACCCCGACGTGCTGTGCCATGCGCGCGCCGATGCGCTGATCGAGCACGTCGGCAAGCGTGGCGGCCATGCGTCGACGCCGCAGGAAGCGATCGTCGCCGCGATGCTCGCGCACCTGCGCGCGGGCCGCAGCGTCGCACGGCTCAAGGGCGGCGATCCGTTCGTGTTCGGCCGCGGCGGCGAGGAACTGATCGCGCTCGGCGCGGCGGGCTTTCCGGTGGAAGTCGTCAGCGGCATCACCGCGGGCATCGCCGCGCCGGCCGCGCTCGGCATCCCGGTCACGCACCGCGGCGACGCGCAGGGGGTGATCTTCGTCACGGGCCACGGCGCGGGGGCCGACGAGCCCGACTGGCGCGCGCTCGCGGCCACACGCATGACGATCGTGGTCTACATGGGCATCCGCCGGCTCGACGCGATTGCCGCGGCGTTGCGCGACGGCGGCCTGCCCGGCGATACGCCGTGCGCGGCGATCGAGAACGCCACGCGGCCCGAACAGCGCCACGTCCACGCGACGCTCGATACGCTCGTCGCGCGCGTCGGCGAAACCGGCATCGGATCGCCGGCGATTGTCGTGATCGGCCGCGTCGCGGCGCTCGCCGACGATCCGGCGGTGCGTGCGGCGCTCGGCGGCCACGCATGATGCGCGTCGCGCTCGGTGTCGGTTTTCGCGCCGGCGTCACGGCCGCGCAACTCGATGCCGCGATCCGCGCCGCGCTCGCGCGCTATCCGGCCGCCGAACCGGCGCTCGTCGCGACGCTCGTCGACAAGGCTCGCGCCCGTGCGCTGCGCACGCTGTGCGCGCGCCGCGGCTGGCCGCTCGTCGCGTTCGACGCGGCGCAACTCGCGAGTCGTCCGGAACTGGCCGCGAGCGGCCCGTCGGACGCCGCGCTGGCCCGCTTCGGCATCGCGGGCGTGGCCGAGCCGTGCGCGCAGCTCGCCGCGCCGCATGGCCGGCTGCTCGGCCCCAAATCCATCCGGGACGGCGTGACGGTCGCGCTCGCCGGCCCGCTCTGAAAACCCTTGTTTCGCTTTCGACAGGACGATTCCCGATGAAGACCGATTCCGAATCCCATCAGCGGATGGCCGAACGCCGCCGCGCCGGCCACGAGAAAAAGCAGGCCGCCGCCACCCAGGAGAAAGGCCTGCTGATCGTCCACACCGGCAACGGCAAGGGCAAGAGCACGGCCGCGTTCGGGATGGCCGTGCGCGTGCTCGGCCACGGCATGCGGCTCGGTGTCGTGCAGTTCATCAAGGGGGCGCTGCATACGTCCGAGCGCGACTTCCTCGGCGCGGTCGCGGAATGCGATTTCGTGACGATGGGCGACGGCTATACGTGGAACACACAGAACCGCGACGCCGACATCGCGACCGCGCGCAAGGGCTGGGACGAGGCGCGCCGGATGATCGAAAGCGGCGACTACCGGATGGTGATCCTCGACGAGCTGAACACCGTGCTCAAGTACGAATACCTGCCGCTCGACGAAGTGCTCGCCACGCTCGTCGCACGTCCGGAGTCGGTGCACGTCGTCGTCACCGGGCGGCACGCGCCCGATGCGCTGATCGATGCGGCCGACCTCGTCACCGAAATGCGGCTCGTCAAGCATCCGTACAAGGAGCAAGGCGTGAAGGCGCAGCGCGGCGTGGAGTTCTGAGCATGCCGGCCTGCCCCGCGCTGTTCGTCAGCGCGCCCGCGTCCGGCCAGGGCAAGACGTCGGTGACGGCCGGCCTCGCGCGGCTGCACCGCCGGCTCGGCCGTCGCGTACGCGTGTTCAAGACCGGGCCCGATTTCCTCGATCCGATGCTGCTCGAACGGGCAAGCGGCGCGCCGGTGCACGCGCTCGACCTCGGGATGGTCGGCGAGGCCGGTTGCCGGGCGCTGCTCGCCGACGCCGCGCGCGACGCGGACCTGATCCTGATCGAAGGCGTGATGGGCTTGTTCGACGGCACGCCGAGCAGCGCCGATCTCGCGGCCGCGTTCGGCGTGCCGGTCGTCGCGGTGATTTCGGCGAAGGCGATGGCGCAGACGTTCGCGGCAATCGCGTTCGGGCTCGCACGGTTCCGGCCGGAGCTGCCGTTTCACGGCGTGCTGGCCAACCGCGTCGGCTCGGCGCGGCACGCTGAGCTGCTGCAACAGGCGCTGCCCGCGGATCTGCGCTGGCTCGGCCACGTGCCGGCCGATGCGGGCATCGCGCTGCCGGAGCGCCATCTCGGCCTGCATCAGCCGGCCGACATCGACGATCTCGACGCGCGGCTCGAGCGCGCGGCCGATGTGCTCGCGCAGACGGCGCTGGCCGAGTTACCGCCGGCCGTCGCGTTCGCGGAGCCGGACGTGGCCGCGCCGCTGTCGCGTGCGCTGGCCGGCAAGCGGATCGCGGTGGCGCGCGATGCGGCGTTTTCGTTCATCTATCCGGCGAATCTCGCATTGCTGGACGCGCTCGGTGCGCAGTTGCGGTGCTTTTCGCCGCTTGCCGACGAACCCGTGCCCGACGAGTGCGACGCGCTGTTCCTGCCGGGCGGCTATCCGGAACTGCATGCGGCGACGCTGGCGGCGAATGCCGCGCCCGCACGGACGATTCGCGCGCATGCGGCCGCTGGCCGGCCGATCGTCGCGGAATGCGGGGGGATGGTGTATCTGTGCGAATCGCTGACCGACGTGGACGGCTTGACGACGCCGATGCTCGGCGTGCTTCGGGGCCATGCGACGATGCAGCGCCGGTTCGCGGCGCTCGGCATGCAGCGACTCGATACGCGCACCGGACCGATGCGCGGACATACGTTTCACTATTCGCGGCTGGAGACGCCGCTGGTGCCGGTCGCGACCGCCGCCCGCCCCGACGGCGAGGCCGGCAGCGGCGAAGCCGTCTATCGCAGCGGCGCGATCGTCGCGACGTACATGCACATGTACTGGCCGTCGAATCCGGCTGCGGTCGTGGCGTTGTTCAGCGGGGAAGCGTTCTAGACTGATCGGTGCCGTGTCCGCGTCGACGTGGCGCAATGCTGTCGGTATCGAGCAGCGCTTTGCAGCGATTACGGCAGCCGACGTGCGCAGCTACAGATGTCGTTCGATGTCCATCGGTTGATGCGGGACACGGATGACGTCGCGGGTTTCATCCGTTTCGCGACTCCAAAGCGGGGCCGATAGTCGGCCCGGTGCCGCATGTCTCGCATCCTCAGTCACACCAGAAACGCCTCGGCCAACTTCACCCAGTACGACGCGCCGGTCGGCAGCGCCGCATCGTTGAAGTCGTAGCCGGGGTTGTGCACCATGCAGCCGCCCTCCCCGTCGCCGTTGCCGATGATCAGGTAGCAGCCCGGCCGCTTCTCGAGCAGGAACGCGAAGTCCTCGCTGCCGGTGAGCGGCACCATGCCGTCGATCAGGTTGGCTTCGCCGACCCATTCGCGGGCAACGCCGCGCGCGAACGCCGTCATCTCCGCATCGTTCACGAGCACCGGGTAGCGGCGCTGGTAGTCGATCGTCGCGCTCGCGCCGAACACGGCCGCCTGCGCATGCACGACCTCCTTGATGCGCGTTTCGAGCAGGTCGCGCACGTCGGGCTTCAGCGCGCGCACCGACAGGCGCATCTGCGCGCGATCGGGGATCACGTTCGGCGCTTCGCCCGCGTGGATCGCGCCGACCGTGATGATCGCCATGTCGAGCGGCGACACGTTGCGCGACACGATCGTCTGCAGCGCCAGCACGATCTGCGCGCACACGACGACCGGATCGATCGCCCGATGCGGCACCGCGCCGTGGCCGCCGCGGCCCTGCACGTCGATGACGACGGTATCCGACGACGCCATGAACGAGCCCGGCAGGAAGCCGAATTTGCCGGTCGGGAAGCCCGGCATGTTGTGCATCGCGAAGATCGCGTCACACGGGAATTGCTCGAACAGCCCTTCGTCGAGCATCTTCTTGGCGCCGCCGAGCCCTTCCTCGGCCGGCTGGAAAATCAGGTTCAGCGTGCCCGAGAAGCGGCGTTCGCGCGCGAGGTGCTTCGCGGCCGCGAGCAGCATCGCCGTATGGCCGTCGTGGCCGCATGCGTGCATCTTGCCCGCGATCGTGCTCTGGTACGGCAGGCCCGTCGTTTCGTGGATCGGCAGCGCGTCCATGTCGGCGCGCAGGCCGAGGCGCCGCTTGCCGTCACCGACTTTCAACTGGGCGACGACGCCGGTGCCGCCGAGCCCGCGATGCACGGTGTAGCCCCACGACTGCAACTGCTCCGCGACGAGATCGCTCGTCGCGAATTCCTCGAAACCCAGTTCGGGATGGGCGTGGATGCGATGCCGGATCTCGATCATTTCGTCGGCGAGGCCTGCGGGGATCACGCTGTGCGTCACGGTGTCGTCTCCTGATGTGCGATGGGGAACATGCAGGCAACGATAGTCGATTCGGCAGCAACCGGGCAGACGGAAAGTCGTCGCGGCGGCAACTCATGGTTGCCACCCGTTGCAAGGCCGCGCACGCCGTCGCATCGACGCCGCGCGCCCCGCCCCGTCACGGCAACCGGAAGGTGTCGAAGAACGTATCGCGCTCGATCACCGTGAGCGCCGCGCGCTTGTGCGGGAAATCGAATTCCTTCAGCGTGTAGAACCCGAGCCGGTGCATGTACGCGATATGCCGCACGTGATCGACGCGCGGCTCGCCGACGAGCCGCTGCGTACGCGGTTCGTCGACGAACATGTAGTGCAACACCCCGCTCCACCATGCGTGCAGCTTGCCGGCGCTCTGGAAACGCGAATCGCCGATCAGCAGGTGCAGCCCGCGATCGTAGTCGTGCGCGTCGTAGAACGGCGCGAGGCGGTCCTCCTTCGCCCAGTAGAACTCGAAATAGCCGAACGGCGTGTCGTCGAAATAGCCGATCATCGGGTGCATGTGCGGATCGGCCAGCCGTTCGGCCAGATACGCCGCGTGCTCGTCGCGCGTGCCGCGCTGGTCCCAGAAATGCGCGACGCGGTCGAGGTTCATCCAGCCGCTGAACAGGTCCGCGTGGGCGTCGATGTCGACGGTGCGCAGGCTGAACGTCATCCCGACCTGCGGCATGCTGCGCGCATAGATCTCGCCGGCCGGCGACGGCGGCCGCACCGGATGCCGATGGCCGTTCGTGATCGCGTAGCGCAGCGGCATTCCGCCCGACGCGGGCGCCTTCAGCCACGGCCGCGGGTTCTGCCAGAACGTCGTGCGCGACACGGTGAGCCGCAGCGTGTCGCCCGCGACCTGCGCGCCGTCGATCACGCCTTCGCGCACCGCCCGCGCGACGTACGATGCGACGGCCGTCGCATCGGCGCCGCCGAGCGGCACCGAGATCGTCGCCGCGTCGTGCCGCGTGTCGGTGTTGAACAGCGCGACGAACGTCGCGAGCAGCGCGTCCGGCGCGTCGTCGGGCCGCCACGCGTCGAGCGCATGCTCGACGATGGCCGCCGCCTGCCCGTGCGCGGCGCTGTCGAGCGCCGCGGCCACTTCACCTTCGACGGCGTCGGTTGCGCCGGCCGGTTTCGTCAGCGTGTCTTGCATCAGCATGCTCCCGCGTCATGGCGATCGGCGAGGACGTGCAGCCCGCGCTCGAGCGCCGGAAACAGGCTGCGCTGGAAGTTGTTCCAGCGCAGCTCGAGAATCGTGTCGTCCGGCGCGATCGGCGTGTCGAGCACGTCGCAGATCACCTCGCCGGAATCGATACCGTTGTCGACGTAGTGGAACGACGCACCCGTCATCGTCACGGGTTCGATCGACGACGTCGCGCCGGTGGCCCAGTCGACGCGTTCGCCGCGCGCACCGTGCAGCGCGTCGAGCGTCGCCCATGCGCCGCGCCGCTGGTACGGCGAACCGTCGGCCGTGATGCCCGGGTGGATGTTCGCGATGCGCCGGTGAAAGCGCGCGCCCGGCCGCACGAGTTCGTCGAGGATCACGAGCAGCCCGTCGAGCACGACGATGTCGGCGTCGAGTTCCAGCAGGCGCTCGAGCAGGCGGCGCTCGAACGCCTGTTTGCCGGCCACGCGCTCACGTGCGTCGCGCGGCAGCCGCCGGTACGTCGACGGGATCGAACAGAACAGCGCGTCGACCGGCCGGCCCTGCACCGTCAGGCCTTCCGGCAGGATCCACGGGCGGCCCGGCGTGCGTGCGAACCCGTAGTCGGCCACTTTCGCGCGGTCGGCAGGCGAGCCTTCGTCGTCGTCGACGATCACGCCCTGGAGCGTGTAGCGTTCGCCGAGCGGCGAATCGTTCAGGCGCTCGACGAGGAATTCGAGCGGCGCCTTCATGTAGCGCGTGCCGCCGCGATAAGCGACCGGCTGGCCGGCGCGATCGGCCGCGCCGTTGCGCAGCGACTGGATGTAGACGAGATTTTTCTTCGGCATGGATGCGTCGTGGAAAAGCGGACGAAGACGCCGCGGCCCACCTGCACCGGCCGCGAGGCCGGCCGGCGCGCCGCGGCGCGCGACGTCACCAGTTGTATTTCGCGGTCGCGATCACGGTGCGGTCGGTCCCGAAAATGCAGACGTTCATCGACTGGCAACCGCTGATGTAGTGGCGATTGAACAGGTTCGTCCCGTTCACCGCGAAGCGCCAGTTACGCGTGTCGTAATGCACGCCCGCGTCGAACAGCGTGACGCTCGATACCGTCAGCGAGTTGTCGGCCGCACCGGCCGACGCGCTCTGGTAGCGAATGCCGCCGCCGAGGCCGAAGCCGGCGAGCGGCCCCGTGTGCCAGGTCCAGTCGGTCCACAGCGACGCCATCTGGCGCGGCCGCGGAATGTCGACCGGCCAGTTGTTCAGCGAGACGTCGTTGGCCTGGATGACCTTCACGTCCTGGTAGACATAGGACGCGACCACCGACAGGTTCGGCGTGACCTTGCCGGTCGCGCTCAGCTCGATCCCGCGCGAGCGCACCTCGCCCGACTGCACCGACTTCGTGCCGCCCGGATCCTGGCTCGGCAGCGCCGGCGTGATCCCGTTGGTCTGGTTGATCTGGTAGATCGCCGCGTTCAGCATCAGGTTCTTGCCGGGCGGCTGCCAGCGCAGGCCGGCTTCGATCTGCTTGCCGCGCGTCGGTTGCGGCAGCCCGCCGCCGAGCAGGTTCACGCCGATCAGCGGATTGAACGACGTCGCGTAGCTGATGTACGGCGACAGCCCGTAATCGCCCTGGTACGTGAGGCCGACGCGGCCGGTGAACGCCGTGACGTCCGCCTTCGTCGACGTACCCGCCGCGCGGTCGTCCTGCCGCATGTTGACCCAGTCCTCGCGGCCGCCGAGCGTCAGCGTCCAGCGGTTCCACTTGATCTGGTCCTGCGCGTACAGCCCGAACGTGTTCATCGTCGTGTACGTGTTGGTGCGGCTCGTGGCGTCCGGATCCGAGAACACGCCCATCGTGACGGGCGTATACACCGGGTTGTAAAGATTCAGCGTCGGCGCGGCGGCGAGCCATTCGCTGTCGGTCGCGGTTTGGCGGTTGTACTGGAAGCCGAGCAGCAGCGTATGCTGCAGCGGGCCCGTCGCGAAGCGGCCCTCGAGGTTGTTGTCGATGTCGAAGCGGCTGTAGTTCATCTGGAACAGGCCGGCCCAGCGCGATACGTCGGTCAGGCTGTCGCCGGCGAAGCCGTTGGCGAACACCGACGCATTGTCGAGCGACAGGTGCATCAGGCGCGTGTTCTGACGGAACGTCCAGGCCGGCGTCAGGTTGCGCTCGAACTGGTAACCGATCGACCACTGCTTCTTGCGGTAGTAGTTGAAGTTGCCGTCGCCTTCGTAGATGTCCTTGTTAATCTGGCCGTTCGGGTTCGGCAGCACGGTGCCCTGCGCGGGCAGGAAGTTCGACGAGATGTCGCCCCAGTCCTGCAGGTAGGTCGCGGACAGCGTCAGCGACGTATCGGCGTCCGGGCGCCAGCGGAACGACGGCGCGAGCGCGACGCGCTGGTCGTTGTTCGGGCCGGTCAGCGCGTTGCCGTCGCGCGCGACGCCGACGAACCGGTACGCATACTTGCCGTCCGGGTCGAGCTTGTCGCCGACGTCGATCATGAACTGCTTGCGCGCGTAGTTGCCGATCTGCACACCCGCTTCGCGCACGCGCTCGCCGTCGGCGAGCTTGGTGTGCACGTCGATGATCGCGCCCGGATCGCCCGCGCCGTACAGCACCGAGGTCGGCCCGCGCAGCACGCTGATGCTGTCGATCATGTACGGATCGACGCGCCAGCTCGCGAGGTTGATCGTGTTCGGCACCTGCAGCCCGTTCACGTAGGCGGTCGGCGTAAAGCCGCGCAGCGCCGCGTACCAGTCGGAGCGGTTGTCCGAACCGTACGACGAGAAGCCCGGCACGTAGCGCAGCGCCGCGTTCACGTCGGTGGCGCCGGTCATCTCGATCTGCTGCGCGGTGACGACGTTGATCGTCTGCGGGATCTCGCTGAGCGGCGTGTCGGTCTTGGTGCCGGTCGTGCTGCGCTTCGCGACGAGCCCGACCGTGCCGTCTCCTGCCGAGGCCGCGTTGACGGTGATCGCCGGCAGCGTGCCGTTTTGCGCGCCGGTCGACGGATTCGTCGTCGCGCCGTTTTGCGCACTGCTGGCCGACGCCGCGGCGCCCGCGTTCACGGCCGGCGCCGTCTGGGCGTATGCGTGCCCTGCCGCCGCCGTACCGAACGCCACGCTTGCCGCGGCTGCGATCGCACGCAAACGCGTGCCTGTTGCCCACTCCATCTTCTTCTGCTCCAGTTTTTTCATGCGGTCTCCGACCGCGCCTTTGTCAAAGAGCGAAAGCCATCCGGCCTGCGCTCACCCCGTTATTCAGTCGTTTTTCGTGCGTGGCCCGGGCCACGCCTTCATCGTGCGCGGGCGCGATCCCGTTTTCGAGCGACGCGCAGATTTCGTCCGCACGGCGCGCCAGGACCGACAGCAGCGTGTCGGACAGGCCGTGGCTGTCTTCGCAGCAGCCTTGCAGGTAGATGCGCGGCGCGAAGTGCTCGGGCGTCGCGAGCAGGTAGTCGCGCGTCACGTCGCCGCGCGTGAGCGCGTCGCCCAGATGCGGCGCGAGCCCTTCGAGCAGCGCCGAATGCGTGTCGCGGCGGTAGCCGGTCGCGAGCACGAGCGCGTCGAAGCGCTCGACGCGCGTGGCGCCGCTCATCCGGTCGCGCAGCGTCAGCTCGATACGGCCGTCGGCGGTGCGCACCGCGGCCTCGATCGCGCTGTTCGCGAGCAGCGCGTGACGCGGCGTGCCGTCGATGCGCTGCAGGTACAGCATTTCGTAGATCTGTTCGATCAGCGGCCGGTCGACCACCGCGTAGTTCGTGTCGCGATAGCGCTCGAGCAGCGCGCGACGCGCGTCCTGCGGCTGCGCGTAGACGACGTCGGTGAATTCGGGGCTGAAGATTTCGTTGACGAACGGGCTGTCGTCGGCCGGTTTCAGGGCGCCGGCGCGCATCACGAGGTTCGCGTCGACGTGCGGGAAACGGCGCGCGAGGTCGATGAACACCTCGGCCGCGCTCTGCCCCGCGCCGATCACCGCGACGCGGCGGCGCTCGCCGTCGGGCGACGCGACGAGCCGGTCGATGTCGGTCAGGTACGACGACGAATGGATCACGCGGTCGCGGCCGAGCGCGGCGAACGCATCGGGAATCGCCGGCGTGCCGCCGACGCCGACCGACAGCGCGCGCGTGACGCGCTGGCGCTCGTGGCCGGCCGCGTCGCGCGACAGCACGCGCAGCGCGTCGATCCTCGCGCCGTCGCCGCGCACCGGCTCGATTCCCAGCACCGTCTCGCTATAGTGGACGCGATCGTCGAACGCGTCGGCTACCCAGCTCAGGTAGTCGTGGAATTCGACGCGGGTCGGATAGAAGTTCTTCAGGTTGACGAATTCGTTCAGCCGGCCGCGTTCGAACAGGTAGTTGATGAACGTGTAGCGGCTTTTCGGATCGCGCATCGTGACGAGATCCTTCAGAAACGAGATCTGCATCCGGCAGTCGTCGAGCAGCATCCCGCGATGCCAGCCGAATGCCGGCTGACGCTCGACGAAGCAATGGGCGAGCGTGTGCGCGCCGCCGCGCTCCGCGAGGCGCACGGCCAGCGCCAGATTCGACGGCCCGAAGCCGACGCCGATCAGGTCGAATACGGTTTCTCTCTGCATGTCTCAGCTCCCTTGTCGGTGAATCCGGCCCGTCAGACGTGACGGCCGGAGAAGAACGTCTCGCGCAGCGTGCGCATCCACAGCGGCTGCGCGTCGGCCAGCGCGAGACGGCGCTGCCGCGCGAAGCCATGCCGCGCGAGATGGTCGGCAACCCGCGTGTGGCCGGCCGGCACGGCACAGCCGACCGCTTCGGTACGCAGGTCGTCGAGAAACAGGTAATGCACGACGGACGGCAGCCAGCCGGCCACGCGGTGCGGGCCGCGCCAGCGCGACTCGCCGACCAGCATCCGCAGCCCGCGGTCGTAGTCGCACGCCGCGACGTGCGGCCCGAGCGCGTCCTCCTTCAGCCAGAACGCCTCGAAATACGCGAACGGCTCGCCGTCGAAACAGCCGATCAGCGGCGTCACATGCGGATCGGCTTCCTGCGGCTGCCGGTCTTCCGCGCCGCGTTGCGCGGGCGGTGCGCCCGGCCAGCCGTCGCGCACGCGCGGCTCGTCGAACCAGCGGGCGAGCCGCTCGGCGTCCTCCGCCGGCTGCCAGCCGCGCAGCGTGAAGCGCACGCCGAGCGCCGGCAGGTCGCGCGCGTAGACCTCGCCGCGCGGCGCGGGCGGCCGGCGCGGATGACGCCGGCCGTCGGTGATCGTCGGCAGCGTCGCGCACGGCAAATGCAGACCGACGCGCCACAGGTCGGCCTGTTGCGCCCAGCCATCGCGCAGGCAGCGGCCGCCGTCGGCGAGCACGCCGCTCGCACGCAGCGCGTCGAGCGCGACGGCCGGCCAGGCGGCCGGGTCGAGCCGGATCGCCGCGTGGCACGCGCTGTCCGAAAACGCCGCGGCCAGTGCGGCCAGCAGCGCCCGCCGCTGGTCGGCCGGCGCCGCGCGATGGTTGTAGGCGACGAGGCGCAGCGCGCCGTCGTCGCCGAGCTGCGCGCGCAGCAACTGCGCGCCGATGCCGTCGCCGTGCGCGACGCGGATTTCCGCGCCGTCGCGCACGGCGAACAGGCCGTCCGCGAATGCGAGGCGGTAGGTATCGAGCATCGTGAATCCGTCCGGACGGACCTCAGCCAGCATGGCGCGCCTCCTGCCCCGTTTCCGCCTGGGCATCGAGCCGCGCGCCGAGTGCCGCGAGCGTCGGCGCCGCGAACACGTCGGCGACCGTCAGCGCATGACCGGCGCGGCCGGCCGCGTCGACGAAGCGCACGACGTCGAACGACGTCGCGCCGGCTTCGAACAGATCCGCATCGGGCTCGGGAGCGGCCGTCGCGAACGTGTCCGACCACAGCGCGGCGAGCACGGCGGCTGCATGCGACGGCATGGCGTCGGGCCGCGTTACCGCGTTGACGTGGGCGCCGAACGCAGCCTGCGCGGCTGCACGGGCATCAGGCGCGCCGAGCGCCGCTTCCGACGCGCCGGCGAAACGCGCGACTTCGTCGTGGTACAGCTCGACGAGCGCCTCGACGAAGTCGCGCGCGAGCAGTTCGTCCGCATACGAGAACGCGGCGCTCACGCGGCCGTCCGGATGCTCGACGACGTCCAGCTCCAGCGTGAACACGACGCGATGGCGCACGTCGTCGAATTCGGTCAGCGACAGGCCGGCCCAGTCGCGTGCGGCGGCACCGGTCGGGCGCAGGTAGTTGAACATCACCTGGAACAGCGGATTGGCCTGCGCGGCGCGCGGCGCGCGCAGCGCGGCCACGACGTCGGCGAACGGCACGTCGGCATGCGCATACGCGGCGAGCGCCGTGTCGCGCACCTGCGCGAGCACGTCCGCGCGGCGCGCGGCCGGGTCGATCCGCGTGCGCACGACGACCGAGTTGATGAACAGGCCGAGCGCCGCGCGGGCCGCGTCGCCGGTGAGCTCGCGCGTCGACGCGAGCACGCCGACCGGCTGGTCGGCCACGCCCGTCGCGCGGAACAGCGCGGTGTTGAGCGCCGCGTGCAGCAGCATCGGCAGCGTCGCGTGCGAGGCCGACGCGGCGTCGCGTGCCGCGCGAATCAGCTGCGCATCGAATTCGAACGCGATGCGGGCCGCGCGCCATTGCGGCACCGCCGGCGCGTCGGCGCGCTGTGGCAGCACGCGCGACGGCAGATCGGCGAGCGCATCGCGCCAGTACGCGACACGCGCCGGATGGCACGGCGCGGGGAGCACGAGCGGGACGGCCGGTCGGACGGCCGGCTGATCGGCTTCGTCGGCCGGCACGGCGCTGCCTTGCACGCGGGCGACATAGCGGGCGCGCACCGCGTCGAGCCACAGCTCGATCGATTCGCCATCCGACACGATGTGGTGGATCGTCACCGACAGCACGTGATCGTCCGCCGCGAGCCGCAGCACGCGGGCGCGCCACAGCGGCGCGTCGGTCGCGAGGTCGAACGGCGCGAGCGCATCCTCATCGGTCAGCGCGGCCGCGCGGGCCAGTGCATCGGCTTGCGTCGACAGGTCGATCACTGGCAGCGCGACGGCAACGTCTGCGTCGATCCGTTGGCCCGGCAGCGCGCCGTCGCGGACGACGAGCCGTGCCCGCAGCGCCGGATGCCCGGCTGCCACCTCCGCGAACGCGGCGCGCAGCGCATCGACATCGAGCGGCCCGCGCACGCGCAACGCAACCGGAATGTTGTACGCGGCGCTGTCCGGCTGCGCGCGCCACAGGAACCACAGGCCGAGCTGCGCGGGCGACAGCGGCCACACGCCGTGGGCGTCCGGTTTGACCACGGCGACGCCTGGCGCCGTGGCGCCGGTATGCGCGGCGCGCGGCGCATCGGCCACCTGCCGCGCGTATTGCGCGAGCACGGGCGCCTCGAACAGCGCACGCACCGGCACGTCGCGGCCGAGCCGTTCGGCCACGCGCGTCGCGACACGCACGGCCGCGAGCGAATGGCCGCCGAGATCGAAGAAGTGATCGCCGCGGCCGACGCGTTCCAGGTTCAGCACGTCGCACCAGATCGCCGCGAGCGCGGCTTCGTCGCCGTCGTGCGGCGCCTCGTACGCGCGTTCGACGCGCACCGGCGCCGGCAGCCGCGCACGGTCGACCTTGCTGTTCGCGTTGCGCGGCAGCGCATCGAGCACGATCAGTTGCGCGGGCACCATGTAATCGGGCAGCGTGCGGCGCAGGTGCGCGTCGAGCGTCGCGGCTTCGACCGGCTGCGCGGCCGCCTGCGCCTCCGCGGTCAATTCGACATACGCGACGAGCTGCGCGAGCGCGCCCTGCCCGTGCACGACCGCGCAGGCTTCCCGCACCGCGTCGTGCGCGGCGAGCTGCGCTTCGATTTCGCCGAGTTCGATGCGCAGGCCGCGCAGCTTCACCTGGTGATCCACGCGGCCGATGAAATCGAACACGCCGTCCGCGCGGCGCCGCACGAGGTCGCCGGTACGGTACAGCCGCGCGCCCGGCGCGCCGTACGGATCGGGCACGAAACGCTCGGCCGTCAGCGCCGGGCGATCGAGATAGCCGCGCGCGACGCCGATGCCCTCGCCGCCCAGGTACAGTTCGCCGATCACGCCGACCGGCAGCGGATGCAGCCGCGCGTCGAGCACGTGCGCGGTGCGCGCGCCGACCAGCGTGCCGATCGGCAGATACGCGGCGTCGCCGAGTTTCGCGAGATCGTCGCCGGGCCGGAACATCCACAGCGTCGGCGTGATGACCGTTTCGGTCGGGCCGTAACCGTTGACCACGCGCACGTTCGGCAGCGCGCGGCGCAGCATCGCGAACGCCTCGCGCGACGTCGCCTCGCCGCCGACGGTCAGCGAACGCAGCGTCGGCGGTGCGCCGTGCGCGAGCGCCCATTCGGCGAGCTGTGCCGCGCAGCCGGGCGGCACGTAGGTCATCGTCACGCCGTCGCGCATCATCATCGCGCAGGTCTGCGCGGGCGGCCACAGCACGTCGGCCGTCACCGACACCGCGGCGCCCGACATGTATTGCGAAAACCAGCCTTCGTGCGCGCCGTCGAAATTGACCGACTGAAACAGCAGGAACACGTCGTTCTCGCCCGCGCCGTAGCGCTCGGCGATCGCCGCGCAATGCAGGGCGAACGACGCGTGGTCGACGATCACACCCTTCGGCTTGCCGGTCGAACCCGACGTGTAGATCGCATACGCCGCATGGCCGGGCAGCACGTCCGGCAGCGCGACGTGCGCGGCTTCGTCGAGTGTATCGATTGCGTCCGCGCGCCACACGCGCAGTTCCGGCAATTCGGGCAACGACGCGGCGCTCGCGCCGTCGGTCAGCACGTGCGCGATGTTCGCGTCGCCCACGATCTGCGCGAGCCGTTCGCGCGGATGCGCCGGATCGAGCGGCACGAACGCGGCGCCCGACTTCAGCACCGCGATCAGCGCGACGAGCAGGTCGACCGAACGCTGCAGCGCGACGCCGACGCGCATCTCGGGCCGCACGCCGGCCGCCACCAGATGGCGCGCGAGGCGCGCCGCGCGGGCATCGACTTCGCCGCGCGTCAACGCGCGATCGACGTCGGCGACGCCGCGTGCGTCGGGCCGTGCGTGCGCATGCGCGGCGATGCGTGCATGCACCGGCACGAACGGCTCGGCATCGGTCGCGCCGGCCGGCGCGTTCCATGCGAACAGCTGCGCACGTTCGTCGGCCGGCAGCCAGTCGAGATCGCCGATCGGCAGGTCGGGACGCGCGAGCGCATCGGTCAGCAGCGTGACGAAGCGCGCGGCCAGCCGTGCGATCGCGTCCGCATCGAACAGGTCGAGCGCGTAGATGAAGGCGGCGTCGAAGGTGCCGTCCGGCGTCGCTTCGACGGACAGCGTCAGGTCGAACTTCGCGGACGGCGTGCCGGACGGCAGCAACGCGGCCGACGCCGCGCCGAGCGCCGGCAGCGCGCGGCGTTCGCCATACGCGGCCATCACCTGGAACAGCGGATGGTGGCTCGCGCTGCGCGGCACGCCGAGCGCGTCGACCACCTGTTCGAACGGCACGTCCTGGTGCATCTGCGCGTCGACGAGCGCGCGCTGCGTGCGTTCGACCAGCGACGAGAAATCGCCGTGCGCGGGCACGTCGACGTCGATCGCCAGCGTATTGACGAAGAAGCCGATCAGGCCGGCGACTTCCGCGCGCTCGCGGTTCGCGGCCGGCACGCCGACGCAGATCCGCGCGTCGCCGGTCGCGCGCGCCAGCAGCGCATCGAGCGCGGCGAGCAGCACCGCGAACGGCGTCGCGCCGGATGCGGCCGCGAACGCGCGCAGCTGCGCGCCGAGGCGCGCGTCGAGCGAAAACACATGACGCGCGCCGCGCGCACTGCGCCGGGCCGGCCGGGCGCTCGCGCCGGGCAGCGTCAGCACACCGCGCTGCGGATCGAGCCGTTCGCGCCAGAACGCGAGCTGACGGTCGCGCTCGCCGGCATCGAGCCAGCGGCGCTGCCACAGCGCGTAGTCGGCATACTGGATCGGCAACGGCGCGAGCGGCACCGGTTCGCCCGACGCATACGCACGATAGAACGCGGCGAGTTCGGACAGCATCACGCCCGACGACCAGCCGTCCGACACGATGTGATGGACGGTCAGCGCGAGCCAGTGATGCGTCGCGTCGAAGCGCACCAGATGCGCGCGCACGAGCGGCGCCGTGCCGAGATCGAACGGTTCGGCCTCGTCGGCCGTCGCGACGGCTTCCGCGCGCGCTACGCGTTGCGCGTCCGGCAACGCTTCGAGATCGGTTTCGCGCCACGGGCAGCGCAGCGGTGCGTGGATCGTCTGCGCGACGCCGTCCTGCGCTTCGTCGAAAGTCGTACGCAGCGCTTCATGGCGCGCGATCAGTGCGTCGCACGCGAGGCGCAGCGCATGTACGTCGAGCGGGCCCGTCAGCGCCAGGCGCTCGGTGATGTGATACGCGTCCGGCGCATCGATCAGCCGCGCGTGCAGCCACAGCCGCGTCTGCGCGAACGACGCCGGCACGCGGTCGGTACGCGGCGTGCGCGGCGGGATCGGCAGCACGCGAAAGTCGATGCCGGCCGCGCCGAGTTTGTCGATGAAGACCGCGCGCTGCGCGTCGGGCAGTTGCGCGAAACGCGTCGCGAGCGCGAGCCAGTCGGGTTGCACCTTCGTCATCCGTCGTCCTTATTGGGTTTCCAGTTCGCCGAGCAGCGCGTCGATCGCGCTCGCCGCATCGGTCGCGCCGCGTGCCGCGCAGGCCGCGTCGATCGCTTCCGCGCAGCGCACCAGCGTGCGCGTGTCGAACAGCGTGCGCAGCGGCAGCGCCAGGCCCCAGTGCAGGTTGGCCTGCGCGTGGGCCTGCGTCGCGAGCAGCGAATGGCCGCCGAGCAGGAAGAAATCGCCATCGCGGCCGATCGCGTCCACGTGCAGCACGCGTTGCCAGATGTCAGCGAGCGCGCGCTCGGTGTCGGTCGCGAGTTCGACGGCGTCGGCCGCTTCACGCACCGGCGCGGGTAGCGCATGGCGATCGCACTTGCCGTTCGGCGTGACCGGTAAAGCGTCGAGCTCGATCAGCTGCGACGGCACCATGTACGCCGGCAGTTGCGCGCGCAGCGCGTCGAGCAGCGCCGCACGGTCGAGCGGGCCGGCCTCGCCGCGGGCGACATAGCCGATCAGTTGCTCGTCGCGCACGATCACGACCGCATCGTTGACGCCCGGCGCCGCGCGCAGCAGCGCCTCGATCTCGCCCGGCTCGATCCGCTGACCGCGCAGCTTCACCTGCGTGTCGACCCGGCCGAGGTAGTCGAGCGCGCCGTCCGCGCGCCGGCGCGCGAGGTCGCCGGTGCGGTACATGCGGGCGCCCGGCACGAACGGATCGGGTACGAACCGCTCGGCGGTCAGCGCGGGACGGCCGAGATAGCCGCGCGCGAGGCCCGCGCCCGCGAGATACAGTTCGCCGGTCGCGCCGGCCGGCACCGGCTGCCACGCGGCATCCAGCACGTGCAGTTGCAGGTTCGCGATCGGATGGCCGATCGGCACCGCGACCGCTTGCGCGTCGTCGGGCCCGCAGGTCCAGTGCGACACGTCGATCGCGGCCTCGGTCGGCCCGTACAGGTTCACGAGCGTCGCGTTCGGCAACAGGCGCGCCATCTTCGCGACGAGCTCGGGCGCCAGCGCCTCCCCGCTCGCGACGATCAGGCGCACGCTGTCGCATTGCGCGGCGGCCGAGAAATCGTCGAGATGCGCGGCGAACGCGGCGAGCATCGACGGCACGAAATGCAGCACCGTCACGCCGTGCGCGTGGATCGCGGCAGCCAGACGCGCCGGATCGCGGTGGTCGCCGGGCGCGGCGATCGCGAGCTTCGCGCCGATCGCGAGCGGCCACACGAATTCCCACACCGACACGTCGAAGCCGAACGGCGTCTTGTGCAGCACGACGTCGTCGCGCGTCAGCCGGTACGCATGCTGCATCCACGCGATCCGGTTCGCGAGCGCGCCGTGCGTGTTGCCTGCGCCCTTCGGCTTGCCGGTCGAGCCGGACGTGTAGATCAGGTACGCGAGCTGCGCGTCGTCGATCGCCGCGGTTTCATCGGCGACATCGTCCGCTTCGTCGGCCAGCAGATCCGCGACCGTCAGCAGTTGCGTGTCGGCGTCCTCGCCCAGCGCGGCCTCGACCTGCTCGCGCAGATGCGCCTGCGTGATCGCGACGGCCGGCCGCGCGTCGCGCAGCAGGTATGCGATGCGCTCGGCCGGATAGTCGGGATCGACCGGCAGGTACGCGGCGCCGGCCTTCAGCACGCCGACGAGCGCCATCACCATGTCGAACGAACGTTCGACGCACAGCGCGACCGGTGTGTCGGGCCGCACGCCGCGCCGGCGCAGCGCGGCCGCGATGCGCGACGTGGCGGCGTCGAGTTCGCGATAGGTCGCGCGCTGCACGCGGCCGTGAGTGTCCGCGTACTCGAGTGCGATCGCGTCGGGCGTCGCGCGTGCCGCATCGACGAATTGCAGGTGCAGCGGCTGCCGTTGCCCGGGCGGCCAGGTCCGCGCGGTGTCCTGCGCACGTACCAGCGCGTCGCGGGTCGCCTCATCGGCGATCGACAACGTGCCGAGCCGCGCGTCCGGCGTGCGGGCCAGCGCATCGAGCGCGCAGGCAAACGCGCGATGCCAGGTCTCGACTTGACGCGCATCGACGCGTGCGGTGTCGTACCCGTAGTCGATCGTCAGTTCGGCGCCGCTCTCGATTACGAGCGTCAGCGCGAAATCGGTCGCTTCGATGCTGCGCACGCCGCTCAACGCCAGCGCGCGCGGATCGGCGTCGCGCACCGACTCGTCGACCGGATAGTTCTCGAACACGACCAGCGTGTCGAACAGTGCGCCGCCCGACCCGCGCGCCCAGCGCTGGATGTCGGCGAGCGGCGTGTGCGCGTGTTCGGCGGCGGCCGCGTTCTCGCGCTGCAGCGTGTGCAGCCAGTCGGCCGCACATTGCTGCGGCGCCGGCGCGGTGATGACCGGCAGCGTGTTGATGAAAAGACCGAGCACCGAATCGACGTCCGCGAGCGCATCGGGACGGCCCGCGACGGTCGCGCCGAACGCGACGGCCGGCTGGTGCGTCATCCGTTGCAGCGCGAGCGCCCACGCGCCCTGCACCAGCGTGTTGACGGTCAGCTTCAGCGCGCGGGCAGTCTGCGCGACGCGCGTCATCGTGTCGGCATCGAGCGTCGCGCGCCACGTGGCCATCTCGGCTTCCGCGCGGTCGGCCGTGCGTTCCGCGATCAGCGTCGGTGCGTCGAGCCGCGCCAGGCGCCCGGTCCAGAAGCGTTCGTCGGCGTCGCGGTCGCGCGTGCCGAGCCATGCGATGAAATCGCGATAGCGCAATGCCGGACGGCTCGCGAACGGCGACACGGCGTCCGGGTCGCGATAGTCGCGCAGCACGTCGGCGAGCAGGCGCGCGGTGCTCCAGCCGTCGAGCAATACGTGGTGACGCGTCCAGACGACCCGCCACGCGTCGTCCGTCACGCGGATCAGCGTGAGCCGCATCAGCGGCGGCTCGCGCCAGTCGAAGCCGCGCGTGCGGTCGGCCGCGAGCCAGGCGTCGAAATCGGCGTCGAGCGTGTCGCCGCGCGTGCGCCAGTCGAGCTGTTCGACCGGCATGCGCGCGTGACGATGCACGCACTGCAGCGGCGCGGCTTCGTCCGGCATCACGCTCGTGCGCAGGATGTCGTGACGCGCGATGGACGCGTCGAACGCGGCCACGAGCCGGTCGGCGTCGAGCGCCGTCGCGGTCGCGACGAGCTGGTTCACGTAGCTCGCGTGGCCGGGCGCGAACAGCGCATGGAACAGGATGCCCTGCTGCATCGGCGACAGCGGATACACGTCGTCGATCGTGCGCCAGTCGAGCGGCGCGCGTTCGATCGCGCCCTGCGTGAGGCCGGCGGCCTGCGCGAGCGGGAAATCGCCCGGCGTCGCGCCGGCGCCGCGATGCGCGACGCGTGACGCGCAGGCGTCGACGAGTTCGCGCAGCGCGGCCGCGAAGCGTTCGGCGAATGCGTCGATCGTCGCGCGTTCGAATTGCGGCGCACCGTAGACCCAATGGACCTTCAGCGTGCGCGCGCCGTCGCCGTCCGTGTCGAGGTACGCATGGATCGCGAGCGTGTTGCCGAGCGGTCCGTTCGGATCGCGCTCGGTGCCGGTGCCGCCGAAACGCGGCACGAGCGTCGCCTCGCGCGGCGCGTCGAACTGGCCGAGATAGTTGAACGTGACGCGCGGGCGCGGCACGGCGGCCAGCGCCGCGCGCGTGGCTGCATCGCCATAGTGTGCGAGCACGCCGAAGCCTAGCCCCTTGTGCGGCACCGCGCGCAGCGTGTCCTTGACCGCGTACAGCGTGTCGCGGGCCGTCTCTTCGACCGGCAGCGTCACCGGGTAATGGCTCGTCAGCCAGCCGATCGTGCGGCTGGCGTCCGCATCGTCGAACAGTGCTTCGCGGCCGTGTCCTTCCAGTTCGACCCGGCACGATGCGGCGCCGCGCGCACCGGCCAGCGCCAGCGCGAGCGCCGCGCCGAGCAGCTCGATCGTCTGCGTGCGATAGGCCGCGTGCGCGTCGGTCAGCGCGGCGCGCGTCAATGCCGCGTCGATCGTCTGCACGACGACGGCCGCATCGGCGTTCGTCGCCGCCGCGTCGGGGTGATCGGCCACGATGTCGTCGCCCTGTGCCATGCCGGCCCAGTAGGCGGCTTCGGCCGCGAACGGCGACGCCGGTTCCGTTGCCGCGCGGGCGAGCCGTGCGGCCCAGGCGTCCGCGCGCAGGCCGGGCTGCGACAGGCGAACCGGCGTGCGCTCGCATGCGGCGCGATAGGCGCTGTCCAGGTCGTCGAGCAGGATGCGCCACGACACGCCGTCGACGATCGCGTGGTGAATCGCGAGATAAAGCCGGGTCGAACCGTCCGGCAACCGTGCCGCGCACGCGCACGCGAGCGGCCCGTTGCCGAGGTCGAGACGGCGCTGCAGCGCGTCGAAGCGTGCCAGCGCGTCGGCTTCGTCGCGTGCGGCGACTTCCATGAACGGCAGCGCATCGTACGGTTTCGCCGCATCGCTCG
Organism: Burkholderia sp. 9777_1386; assembly: GCF_015712265.1. Lineage (NCBI taxonomy): Bacteria > Pseudomonadati > Pseudomonadota > Betaproteobacteria > Burkholderiales > Burkholderiaceae > Burkholderia > Burkholderia sp. 9777_1386. The sequence continues at coordinate 55,504 of NZ_JACCQB010000029.1, forward strand.
CGTGCCACGTGCCGTCGGCGCCGCGTGCGAAGCGCTGGCGGAATGCATCGTGATGCGTGAGCACCGCGTCGAATGCGCGGGCGAATGCGTCTGCATCGAACGCGCCCCGCACATCGAACGACACCGACTGGTTCCAGTGGCCGCGGTGCGGCATATCGAGCGCGAAGAAGCGCTGCTGCGCGGGCGTCAGGATCGCGGCGGCAGCCGGCGAGGCCGTGGCAGTCGCGGTCGCGGTCGGAACCGCGCTCGCCGGCTGCGCGGCAACGGCCGTGTCATCGATTTTCGCCACGCGCGCGAGTTCGGCGACGGTCGGCCCGTCGAACAGTTGCTTCGGCGTGAAGCGCACGCCGCGCTTGCGCGCACGGGCGATCACCTGCAGCACGAGGATCGAATCGCCGCCGAGTTCGAAGAAGTTGTCGTCGCGGCCGACCTTCGGCGCCTTCAGCACGGCCTGCCAGACGTCGGCGAGCACCGTTTCGACCGCGCCCTGCGGCGCATCGCTGGATGCGACTACAACCGGCACGGCTGCGAGTTCGCGCAACGCCGCGCGATCGATCTTGCCGTTCGCGGTCACCGGCAGGCGCGCCAGTGCGACGAACTGCGCGGGCACCATGTAGTCGGGCAGCTTCGCGGCGAGCGCCGCGCGCACCGCGGCTTCGTCGAATGCCGCGCCGTCGCGCATCACGACGAAGGTCGCGAGCCGCAGGCGGCCATCGTGCTCGATCGCGAGCGTTTCGGCCTGCGCGATCGGGCCGGCCGCACGCACGGCCGCACTCACCTCGCCCGGCTCGACGCGGTAGCCGCGGATCTTCACCTGATCGTCGATCCGGCCGAGGAACGCGAGGCGTCCGTCCGTACGCAGCCGTACGCGGTCGCCCGTGCGATACAGCCGTGCGCCGGGCGTGAACGGATCGGGCACGAAGCGCTCGGCGGTTTGCGCCGGGCGTCCGAGGTAGCCGCGCGCGACGCCCGGCCCGCCCAGATACAGCTCGCCCGTCGCGCCGGCCGGCACGCACGCGCCGAACGCGTCGAGCACCAGCGCGCGCGCATTCGGCAGCGGCAGCCCGAGCGGCACGCCGCTCGCGGGATCGCGCGCGTCGGCGGCAATCGACGCCGTGTCGCACGCGATCGCGCCGACCGTCGCTTCGGTCGGCCCGTAATGGTTGATCACGCGGCACGCCGGCGCGAGCGCGGCCAGGCGCGCGACGAGCGCCCACGTGAGCGTTTCGCCGCCCGTCACGAGCGCGTGGCGCGGCAGCACGTCGGCCGGCACGCGCGCGTCGAGCAACGCCTGCAGATGGCTCGGCACGATCTTCAGCATGCCGACTTCACGGCGGCGCATTTCGTCGGCGAACAGGTCCGGATCGAATGCGCAAGCGGCCGGCAGCAGATGGAGCGTACGGCCCGCGCACAATGCGCCGAACAGCGTCGTGTGGCCGAGATCGGCCGCGACCGTCGACACCATTGCGAACGACGCATCGGGCGCGAACGCGAGTTCGTCGAGCATCCCCTGCACATAGTCGGCCAGCGCGCCATGCGATACGACGACGCCCTTCGGCGTGCCGGTCGAGCCGGACGTATAGATCAGGTATGCACCCTGTTCCGGGTGCGGCGCAACGCGCACGCCGGCCGCATGAGCGAGCGTCGCGTCCTGCGCGAGCGCGTCGACGTCGAGCGGCTGCGCGTCGATGCCGGCCGGCCACGCGGCCGGTTCCGCGACGAGCGCCCAGCGCGCGTCGCAGTCGGCGGCAGCCGCGGCGAGACGCGCGGCGGGCTGGGCGGGGTCGAGCAGCACGGCGAGCGCGCCGGCTTTCAGCGCGCCGAGCAGGCCGACGACGAACCGTGTCGAGCGCTCGATGCAGACCACGACGGCCGCTTCGGCGGCCACGCCGCGTTGCGCCAGTGCCCGCGCGATGCGGTTCGATGCGTCGTCGAGTTCCGCGAACGTCAGCGAAGTCGATGCGTCCGACAGCGCGACGCGATGCGGATAGGCAGCCGCCTGCCGCGCGAATGCGGCGACGATGTCGGCATGCTCGATACGCAGCGCGCGACCGTCGCGCGGCTGGCGCGATGCAGCCGACGCATCGCACGGCAGCGCGGCCGTCGTATGCTGCGGAGCGTGCGCGGCCGCGCCGACGAGCGCCGCATAGCTGTCGAGCCACGCACGCGCGGTATCGGCATCGATGCAGTCGGTCGCATAGGCCGCGACCAGTTCGATCCCGTTCGCATCGTCGGTGAAATCCAGCGCGAAGTCGAAGCGCGCGGCGAGATCGGGCCCCGGCGTCGCGACCGCCGTGGCGCGCGGCAGCACGCTGTCGTGCCGTGCGTCGAACTGCTGCGCGAATTTCACGCGCAGCCATTCGTCGCCGCGCTTGACGGGCGGCTTCACCGCATCGACGACGCGCTCGAACGGCACGTCCTGGTGCGCGACCGCATCGAGCGCCGCGGTGCGCGCCGCGTCGACGAGCTCGCGGAACGGCAGCGTCGGCGCCACGCGTACCCGCAGCGCGACCGTATTCAGGAACAGACCCAGCAATGCACGCGTTTCGGGGCGCTGGCGATGCGCGACCGGCACCGCGACGACGACGTCCGTTTCACCGGTCACGCGCGACAGCCACGCGTCGAGCGCGGCCAGCAGCACCGTGAAGACGGTCGCCTGGGCGTCCCGTGCGAGTTGCCGCACGTCGGCCGCGACCGCATCGGGCAGGCGCACCGACACGCGGGCGCCCTGCAGCGTGCGCGTGGCGCCCGGCTGGCGGTCGACCGGCAACGCGAGCGGGCCCGGCACGTCGCGCAACGCGCCGCGCCAGTAGTCGAGCTGACGCTCGCCCTCGCCGCCGGCCAGCATGTCGCGCTGCCAGTCCGCGTAGTCGGCGTACTGGATCGGCAGATCGGGCAGTGACGGCTCGCGCCCTTCGGCATACGCGCAATACGCGGCCGACAGTTCGTCGAACGCGCAGCGCGAGCTCCAGCCGTCGGTGATCGCGTGATGCGCGGTCAGCAGCAGCCGGTGACGGTCGTCGGCGAGCACGACCAGCGTCGCGCGCAGCAGCGGGCCGCGTGCGAGGTCGAACGGCTCGGCCGCATCGCGCTCGGCCAGACGCGCGGCGTGCGCGTCGCGGGCGGCCGGCGGTTGATCGCGCAGGTCGACCGCGGCGATCGACACCGGCAGATGCGCATGAATCCGCTGCATCACGACGCCGTCGTCGTTGTCGACGAGCGTCGTGCGCCACGCTTCGTGACGGCCGATCACGTGATCGAGCGCGCGCTGCAGCGCGTCGCGGTCGAGCACGCCGTCGATCGTCCAGTGTGCGGCGATGTGATACGCGGCGCTTGCGTCGCGCGTTTGCGCGAGCACCCAGAAACGTTGCTGCGCGAGCGATGCCGCACGATCGACGTACGGCGCGGCCACGGCGGCCGGCGCACGGCGCGTGGTAATCGTGGCGAGCGGTTCGCCGGTCTCGCGTTCCGCACGGTCGACCGTGTCGGCCAGCTCGGCGAGCGCCGGATCGGCGAACAGCGTATCGAGCCGCAGATTCACACGAACGGCCGCACGAATCGCGGCCTGCAACTGCATCGCGGCGAGCGAATCGGCGCCCAGCGCGAAGAAACGATCGTCGCGCGACGGCATGACGTCGAGGCTCAGCAGCGTTTGCCAGAGACCGGCGATCTGCCGTTCGGTCGGCGTGCGTGGCGCATCGCCGGCGGCTTGCGTCGTATCGCGCGCGGCGGCAATCCGCTCGCGCAGCGCGGCACGGTCGAGCTTGCCGTTCAGCGTGTACGGCAGCGCGTCGCAACGCACGAACCGGTGCGGCTGCCATGCAGCCGGCAACTGCGCGGCCACGTGCGCCTTCAACGCGGCATCGTCGACCGCCGCGCGCAGCGCGACGCATGCGATCAGCCGCGTCGGCCCGTTAGCGGTATCGGCGATCACGGCCGCGTCCGCCACGGCCGGGTGCGAGCGCAGGCACGCGGCGATTTCCGCCGGCTCCACGCGTACGCCGCGCACCTGGACCTGATCGTCGAGGCGGCCCAGATAATCGTATGCACCGTCGTCGCGCAGGCGTGCCAGGTCGCCGGTGCGATAAACGCGCGCGCCGGGCTCACCGTCCGCATCGGGAACGAAACGTTCGGCCGTGAGCGCCGGGCGGCCGTGATAACCGCGGGCGACGCACACACCGCCGAGCAGCAGCTCGCCCACTCCATCGGCTTCGGCGCCGTCGATGCGTGCGACCCGCGGGCCGATCACGCTACCGATCGGCAACGACGCATACGCGTCGTCCGCGGCCAGCACCGGCGTCTCGCCCGGCTCGACCGGCCACAGCATCGGCGAGATCACGGCCTCGGTCGGCCCGTAACCGTTGATCAGGCGCACGGCCGGGAACGTGCGGCGCACGAATTCGAATGCCTGCTGCGGCAGCGCCTCGCCGCCGAACGCGAGCACGCGCAATGCCGGCGGCACGCCGTCGCGCGCGGCGACGGCCGCGAATTCACGCAGGTATGCCGGCGGAAACGCCGCGACGTTCACGGCTTCGCGCACCATCAGCGCATGCGCGTCGACCGGCGCGAACGGCTGCGGCGGCGCGACGACGATGCCGGCGCCGACCGCCAGCGGCGCGAGCCAGCATTCGTGCGCGGCGTCGAAATTGACCGACGCGAAATGCAGCAGACGGTCGCCGGCCTCGATCGGCAGCGCGGCGGCAAGCGCGTCGCAGTGCGCGGCGAGCGGCCCGTGCTCGACGACCACCGCCTTCGGCGTGCCGGTCGAGCCCGACGTATAGATCATGTACGCGGCCGAACGCGGGTGCACGGCCACGGTGTCGTCATCGAACGCATGATCCTGCGCGACGCCCGATGCGTCGGCGGTCGCGTCGAACGCGTGTTCGAACGGCGTGCCGAGCGCCGCGCGGCCGGCGGCGTCGACGATGCCGTGCCGCAGTTGCGCATCCTGCACGATCCAGTCGAGGCGCGCGGCCGGATGGCGCGGATCGAGCGGCACGAATACGCCGCCCGCCTTCAGCACGGCCAGCAGCGCGACAAACAGTTCGCCCGAACGCTCGACGCACACGCCGACCCGCACTTCGGCGCCGACGCCGGCCGCGCGCAGTTGCCGCGCGAGCTGCGATGCACGTGCGTCGAGCGCACCGCGCGACAGGCGCAGGTCGTTCTGGAAAGGCACCGCGATGGCGGGTGCGTCGGGCGCGAGGCGCGCCAGTTCGCGGATTCGGTGATGCAGCGCAGTCGGGAAACTCGTCATGTGCGTGAAGTCCTTCGGTCCGGCCGCTTCGGCCAAGTCTCGGGGCCGCTTGGGGCGGCTTCACTGGTGTGACGAACGGCGCGGCCGATTTTTTACCGTTTTGCGTGCAAAGTGCGTGCGGCGGCTTTTTTTGACGATGGGGCTAAATATTTGCGCGGCCCGTTCGTCTATCAGGGAGGAAAGCCGGGAATGGGGCGCGCCCCGCCCGCCGCTTTCGCGTCAGATTTGCCGTTTCCGCTTGATTGCCTGCCTTCCCTTTACCGACGTTGCCGATGACAGCCGCCCACGAGCCTTCTTCCCCGCCGTCCCTCGACGCTTCCCCCGGCCGCCCCGCGGCGCGCCTGATCCTTGCGCTGCTGCGCGAAAGCCGTGTGTCGCTCACGCTGGCGCTCACCGCCTGCGTGCTGAACGGCGTCGCGAGCGTGCTGCTCGTCGCGACGCTGAACCGCGCGCTGTCGCAACCGGGCGCCGCCGATGCGTCGCTCGCGTGGCGCTTCGCGCTGTGCGCGGTGATCGCGCTCGTCACGCGGATCGTGTCGGGCACGCTGTTCGCCCGCCTGTCGCAGGACACGATGGCGCGGCTGCGCGTGCATCTGGCGCGGCGCGTCGGCGCGGCCGAATTGCGCGACATCGAGCGGATCGGCGCCGCGCCCGTGCAGTCGGTGCTGACCGACGACGCGACCAACGTGTCGATGCTGTTCTTCGCGCTGCCGAACCTCGTCATGCACGGCTCGATCGTGTTCGGCTGCCTCGGCTATCTGGCGTGGCTGTCGTGGCCCGTGTGCCTGCTGGCGCTGGCCGCGATCATCGCCGGCTCGCTCGGCTATCACACCGGCGACCGCCGGGCGATCGCGTCGCTCGAAGCCGCCGGCCACGCGCAGGACCGCCTGTTCGGCTATCTCGGCTCGCTGTTCTCCGGCGCGAAGGAGCTGAAGCTGCACGATGCGCGCGCCCGCCAGTTCGTCGACGGCCAGCTCGGCGCCGCGATCGGCGAAGTGCGCGACCACCGCCGCCGCGCGTTCAGCGCGTATGCGGTCGGGGTCGGCTGGATCATCTTCCTGTTCTACGTGTTCCTCGGCGTCGCGTCGTTCTGGCCGCAGCTCGGCGTGCATGCCGACCCGGCCGCGGCCGCCGGCTACGTCGTCGTGTTCCTGTTCATGCTGGTGCCGCTCGACGGCCTGCTGAACAACCTGCCGACCGTCAACGCGGCGCGCGTGTCGCTCACGCGGATCGAAGGCGTGATGGCCGAGTTCGGCGCGCTGCGCACGGTGCCGCCCGCGGCCGATGCGCCCGACGTGCCGCCGGCCGGCGCCGTCACGCTGCGCGGCGTCACGCACGCGTACTTCCACGAACGCGACGAACGGATGTTCAGCATCGGGCCGATCGACCTGACGATCAAGCCGGGCGAGCTCGTGTTCATCGTCGGCGGCAACGGCAGCGGCAAGACCACGCTCGCGAAGGTGCTGACGGGGCTCTACGAGCCCGAGCAAGGCACGATCGAGGTCGACGGCCGCACGATCGGCTGGCGCGAGCGCGCGGCCTACCGGCAGCGCTTCAGCGCGGTGTTCAACGATTTCCACCTGTTCGATGCGCTGCTCGGCATCGTCGATCCCGACGATCCGTCGCGTGCGCAGGCCGATGCGCGAGCGAACGCGCTCGTCGCGAAACTCGCGCTCGATCACAAGGTGAAGGTGGTCGACGGCGCGTTCTCGACGCGCGCGCTGTCGACCGGGCAGCGCAAGCGGCTCGCGCTCGTCGTCGCGTACCTGGAAGATCGTCCGTTCTACCTGTTCGACGAATGGGCGGCCGACCAGGACCCGTCGTTCAAGGCGGTGTTCTACGAACAACTGCTGCCGGAGCTGCGCGCGCGCGGCAAGGCCGTGATCGTGATCACGCACGACGACCGCTACTTCGATCTCGCCGATCGCCTGCTGAAGCTCGACAACGGACGTATCGTCAGCGACACGCAACCGGCGCGCCTGCGTGCGCAGGATGGCGTCGATGCGCTGAGCGCGTAACACGACGACAGTCGATGAAAAAATCGCCGGCACGCTGCAGTGGCAGTGTGCCGGCGATGGTCGTTTCAGCGGGGAGTTCAGCCGCTGACGTGTGGCGACCAGGAAAGGCGGACGCCATGCGTCGTCGGGCCGATCACAACGCCCTGCCCGTCAAACGTCGCATCGCCCGCGGCTCGACGCGCACCGCGCGCTCAACGCACGGCCGGCAGCTTCAGCATCGTATCGGTCATCACGTCGGCCAGCTTCAGCGCCGACATCGGCCCGCCGAACCCCCAGATGTTGCGTTCGATCAGCGCGATCCGATGGTCCTTCAACGCGGGCACGAAGCGCCACACCGGCGAATCGAGTTTGGACGACAACGGCACGTCCATCCCCGACGCGGTCACGAATAGCACGGCGAGGTCGCGCTGCCGCAGCAGATCGGCCGACGTCACGTATAGCGTGCCTTCCCGCGTCGGCTTCTTCGGCCACGGATCGAGCCCGAGCGCCCGCGCGAGGCCCGCCGACGTGCTGTTGCCCGTATACGCCCAGTAACGATCGGGCAAGCCGAGATCCTGCAGCAGCGCGACGCGCTCGCCGTGGCGGCCCGCGGCCGCGAGCCGCGCCGCGTTGCGCGCGATGCCGGCGTCGAGTTGCGCTTCGACCGCCTGCGCGCGCGCGTCGCGCCCCGTCACCGCACCGATCGTCCGGAAGATCTGCCGCATCCAGTCGAGCTGCGTGACCGGTACGCCGCCTTCCGACACGTTCGGGCTGAACTGGAACAGGATCGTCGGCGCGATCCGGTCGAGTGCGTCGAAGATCGGCGCATGCCGGAAGCCGACGCCGATGATGAGATCCGGCTTGACCGCCGCGATCGCCTCGAGTCCCGGCTCCTGCCGCGAGCCGATGTCGGTCACGTGCGCGAGCTGCTCGCTGCGGTAGCCGAGCCAGCCCGGGTAGAACGCCGTATCGGCCATCCCGGCCGGCACGAGGTCGAGCGCGATCACGCTTTCCGCGAACATGAAGTCGAGCGCGACCACGCGCTGCGGCCACACGGGCATCTTCGCGCTGACCTGCGACACGACGGGATTGCCGGCCAGCGACACGCCGCCGTGCGCACCGCCTGCGCCTCCGGCCGCGGAAACGGCAGCCGCCGCCGATGCGGGAAATGCACCGCAGCACACGGCGCCGAGTGCCGCCGCGAGCGCACCGAGCGCATGCCGGCGGCCGGCGTGCGTCACCGGATCGCGTCCTGCTCGGCCAGCGCCGCGTCGTCCATCGTCAGTAGCAGGGGGCAGCTTCCACACAGTTGCGTTTCTCCAGGAATTTCGTAGCGCAGGCAGCACACGCGGCGCGCGCGAAACGGCGTCGGCAGCAGCGGCGAGCGCGGCACGGCATCGCGCACGGGCATGCGCAGCGGATTCGATTCGCCACGCATGCAGGTCGAACCGAACAGCCAGTGCGCGTCGCCGACGGGATCGGCCGCGCACGGCCACGAACGACAGGTATCGAGCAGGTAGTCGAGCAGATTGCCCGCGTTGCTCCACAGCACGCGCGGCGTGACGCGGCCCATCGCCGCGAGCAGATCGATCACCGCGCCGAGATGCGCGATCAGCCCCGCATAGCGCGGCGCGGGATCGTCGCACGGCGCGCCGAGCGCATCCGCCGCGAAATACAGCGCGGCCGGCATCCCGTCGTCGAGCGCGACGAACGTGCGCTCGGGCGTCATGTCGAGCGGCCGGCCGAGCGTCAGCGCGGCGACGACACCGGCCGGCGCCGCGCGGCCGAAATAGTATTTGCTCCATTGCGACATCAGCGCGCGCGCATGCTGCGCCGGATCGCCGCCGTAATGGTCGACCATCGCGGCGAGCACGGCGTCGCGGTGCGCGGGCAACGCGCTGACGGGCACGACGACGCGGCCCGGCCCATGCGCGTCGTCGGGCATGCCGAGCCACACGACGTCGAGGTGTTCGGCGAACGGTGGCGGCGCGAACGCCGAAAAGCGCGTGGCGCGCGCGCCGTCGAGCGCCGGCGTCATCGTCCCGCGCGCCGGGCGCGGCGCCCCTCGAGAATCAGCAGCCCCAGCAGGTACGGCGCGCCGATCAGCGCGGTCAGCACGCCGGCCGGCACTTCGCGCGGCGCGACGACGGTGCGCGCCGCGAGATCCGCCAACCCGAGGATCAGCGCGCCGCACGCCGCCGCGAGCCACAGCCGCGTGCGATGCCGGCGCGCGCCGAGCATCGTCGCGACGTGCGGCGCCATCAGCCCGATGAAGCCGACCGGCCCGACCGCCGCGACGGCCGCGCACGCGGCGAGCGTCGCGATCGTCAGCGCGAGCGGTCGCAGCGCGGCCACCGGCAGGCCGAGCGCGGCCGCCTGGTCGTCACCGAGCGCGAGCATGTCGAGCGGTTTCGCGAGCCACGCGAACACCGGCACCGCGAGCACGCACCACGGCAGCAGCATCGACACCTCGCCCCAGCTGCGGCCGTACGTGCCGCCGACGAGCCACACGACGAAGCGCGCGGGCTGCACGCTTTCCTGCGTGATCAGCCATTGCGCGAGCGTGGTCCACAACGCGCCGATCACGATGCCGGTCAGCGCGACCGCGAGCGGCGCGTAGCGATGCCGGTGATTCAGCGCGAGCGTGATCGCGAGCGACAGCCCGCCGCCGATCAGCGCGGCGGCGGCCAGCGTCACGTGGCCCATCAGCGGCCACGTCGACAACGCGAACAGCGTGACGAGCCCCGCGCCCTGCGTGACGCCGAGCACTTCGGGGCCCGCGAGCGGATTGCGCACGACGCTCTGCATCGCGACGCCGCTGACCGCCAGCAACGCGCCGGCGAGCAGCGCGCACAGCAGGCGCGGCATGCGCAGGTCGATCAGCATGCGCGCGAGCGCATCGTGACCGGACAGTGCGGCGAACCAGCGCGCGGGCGACAGCCACTCGGGACCGGCCGACACGCCGACCCACACCACCAGCACGCCCGCCACGACGAACAACGCGGTGCGCAGCGGCCAGCCGAGCCGTTCGAGCCAGCCGACGAGCCGCGTCGCGCCGCCGCCCGCCGCGCGTTCGGCATCCGCATGCAGCACGCCCGACCACGCGGCGCCGCGCCGGATCATCGCGAGCATCAGCGGCGTGCCGACCAGCGCGATCGCGACGCCGGTCGACAGCGTCGCGTCGAGGCCCGACGCGAGCACCGCGCTGTCGGTGATCAGCACCAGCGCGCCGCCGGCGAGCGCCGACAACGGCACCAGCACGCCGAGCCGCGCCGCGCGCGCGCCGCGCACCTGGCGCAGCAGGTTCGGCGCGACGAGGCCGACGTACGACAGCGGGCCCGCGATGCTGACGGCCACGCTCGTGAACGCGACCGCGACGATCGTCGCGGCGAGCCGCGTCGCATCGACGCGCACGCCGGCCGCGGCCGCCGCATCGTCGCCGAGCGCGAGCGGATTCAGCGGCCGGATCACGAACGGCAGCGCGGCGAGCGGCACGACGAGCCAGCGCGCGGCGAGCGCGAGGCCCGTCGCGCCCGGCTGGTACAGGCTGCCGTTGGTCCACAGCGCGGCGCCCGCGATGTTCTGTTCGAAGAACGCGAGCACGAGCGTCGACAGCGCGGCGAACAGCAGCATGCACACACTGCCGGCAAGCACGAGCCGCAACGGCGTCGCGCGCCAGCCACCCGCCGCGACGATCGCGCACGCAGCCGCCGCGAGCCCGCACACGAACAGCAGCGGCACCGACGCGACGCCGGCCAGCGCCGGCACCAGCATCGCCGCGAGCAGGCCGAGCTGGGCGCCGCCCGTCACGCCGAGCAGGTCGGGCGATGCGAGCGGATTGCGCGTGAGCGACTGGAACAGCGCGCCGGCGATGCCGAGGCAGCCGCCCGCGACGAGCGCGGCCGCGACGCGCGGCAGATTGAGGTCGAACAGGAACACGTGCGCGAGCGACGCGGCATCGCTGCCGGGCGCCGCGCCCCACCACACGCGCAGATCGGGAGCAATCCGCAGCGCCGCGAGCAGCGCGATCAACGCGACGAGGCCGCACGCAATCGCGCCGGCCCGCCCCGTCGTCGTCCCCTTGCCGGTCGCCGCGAGGCGCTTGCGCATCGCGAACGTCGTCATACCGCGAGATCCCGGTCGAAGACGGCGGACGCCTGCGGCGCGCCGTCGGTCGACGGTCCGTAGGCCGGTACGCACATCGGCGCGCCCGTCTGCGGATGCGCGAGCTTCAGCATCTCGACGCCGAACGCCGCGCGCAACCGCGCCGGGTCGAGCATCGCGTCGGGCGTGCCCTGCGCGACGAGACGGCCCGCGCGCATCAGCACGATCTCGTCGCTGTACGCGGCCGCCTGGTTCAGGTCGTGCAGCACCCACACGATCGTCAGTCCGCGTGCGCGGTTCAGCGCACGCAGCGCATCGAGGATGTCGAGCTGGTGATGAATGTCGAGATAGGTCGTCGGCTCGTCGAGCAGCACGATCGGCGCCTGCTGCGCGAGCGCCATCGCGATCCACGCGCGCTGGCGTTCGCCGCCCGACAGCGCGCCGACGTCGCGCTCCGCATCGTCCGCGAGGCCGCTCGTGTCGAGCGCTTCGTCGATCGCCGCCTGATCGGCCCGCGACAGGCCGCGCAGGAAGCCGCCGTACGCATAGCGCCCGTACGCGACGAGCTCACGCACCGTGAGGCCCGACGGAATCTGGTTGAACTGAGCGAGCATCGTCAGCTCGCGCGCGAGCGCGCGACGGCGAAACGACGCGAGCGGTCGGCCGTTCACTTCGACATGGCCGGCACGCGCGGGTTGCAGGCCCGCCAGCGTGCGCAGCAGCGTGCTCTTGCCGCAGCCGTTCGGTCCGCACAGCGCGGTCACGCGGCCGGCCGCGATCGACAGGTCCAGCCCGTCGATCACGACATGGTCGCGATATCCCACCGACAGCCCGCGCGCGGCAAGCGCGGCGGTACTACGCGTCATCAATCCTCCGTTCGGTCGCGCGGGACCGTGTAACTCTGCGCCATCGCGACGACGACCTTGCGCGGCCCCTCGAACGGGTCGCGGGCATGCGCGGTCAGCATGTTGTCGAGCATCAGCACGTCGCCGGTGCGCCACGGGAACACGATGCGCTGCTGGTCGAGCACACCGCGGATCTGCGCGAGCGCGTCGGCTTCCAGCGGTTCGCCGTCGCCGTAGTACACGTTGCGCGGCACGTTCTCGAGCCCGACCGCGTCGACGAGCGCTTCCTGCATGTCGTCGTCGAGCGCCGACAGGTGAAACAGGTTCGCCTGGTTGAACCATACGCGGTCGCCGGTGCGCGGATGACGCGCGACGGCCTGGCAGCGTTCGCGCGTGCGCAGCAGCAGTTCGCCGTCATCGTCGGTGCGCCACGCGCATTCGATGCCGCGCGCCGCGCACATCCGCTCGACCTCGGCCGGCTCGTCGGTGCCGAACGACTGCTGCCACGGCAAGTCGAGCCCCTGCCCGAAATTGCGCACGTACAGCAGCTCGCGCTTCTCGAAGCGCGCGACGAGCGCCGGATCGAGCGCGCGGTACACGGCACGGCTGTCCGCGATCGGCGTCGCCCCGCCCTTCGGCGCGGCAAGCGCGCAGTGGAACCAGATCCGCAGCGGCCATTCGCGCGTGTACGACTGCTCGTTGTGCAGCGGAATCGCGCGGTGCGGCGGGTATTCGGTCGACGTGTAGACCGCGCCTTCGACCTGGCTGCGCGGCGTCGACGCGTATTCATAGCCGATCAGCGGATCGCCGAACGAGGCCGCGAATTGCTGGAACGCATCGATCGACGGCACGTGAAAGCCCGTGAACAGCACACCGCCCGCCCGTTCGAGCGTGTCGGCCGCGATCTCGCGCGCCAGCGGCGCGACGTCGTCGATCGACATCCCGTCGTTGCCGCGCGGCGACACGACGGTGGGCAGCCCCGGCTCGATACGCAGGTCGTCGAGCGTCGGCAACGAAAGCAGGGTCATGCAACGTCCTCTTCAGGTGGCGCGCCGCACACGCGGCGCAGCAGATCACGACGCGCGCGTCGCGCGCTCGCCGTCCATCGCGCGGCGCAGGCTCGCGGGGCGCATGTCGGTCCAGACCGTCTCGATGTGCGCGAGACAGTCGGCCTTCGGGCCGCTCACGCCGACTTCGCGCCAGCCGGCCGGCACCGGCCGGAACGTCGGCCAGATCGAATACTGTTCTTCGTCGTTGATGACGACCGTATAGACGAGATCGTCGGTGTCGGCGGAAGGCGTCGGGGCTTGCGTCATGATCGGAAATCGCTGGGCGGTTGAAGGAGGCGAAGCGGCGGATTCGGCCGCTCCTGTCTGATAGACGGTTGGCCGGCGCGTTTTTTTACCGCCGCCGCGCGCGGCCGCCCAGGAACACCGGACAGGCGACGCCGCGATGGCACGCGTCGAGGCATTCCGCGCAGTGGCGCTCCGCGTCGCGCACCATGAAATGCACGAGCGTCTGCGACACGTTCAGCGCGCGCGCCGCAGTCTGCAGCGTTTCCTCGCGCAGCCGCACCATCTCGAAGGCCGCGCGGCTGCGCGCCGGCAGGTCGTCGAGGGCGGCCCACACGCGCCGCAGCGTGTCGCGCGTCATCAGCGCGGCTTCCGGCGTCGGCTCGGGCGACGGCACGTCGAAGCCGTCGTCCTCTTCCGTGTGATAGACGTTTTCGAGGTTTTGCCGACGGCACGCGTCGATCGACGCGTTGCGCACCATCCGCGTCACATAGGCGACCGGCTGGCGCACCGCGTCCTGGTTCGGGAATTCGACGAGCTTCACGAACACGTCGTGCACGACGTCTTCCGCGCGGCTCGCGCAGCCGACGAAGCCGCGCGCGACGTTGACGAGCATCGCGCGATGCGAGATCAGCACGTCGAGCAGCGCGCCCTGCGCGCGGGGCTCGGACGCCCGGCGCGCACGCGGCGCGGCGCGCGGCGGCAGGTCCGGATAACTGCCGAGGAACGGGTTTGCCGCTGCCGCCGCCGGTCGGTCGAGCACTTCCGCCATGGCCATCGATCTGCTCCGTCAAATTCCGAGATAGCGCAATTTAACGTAAACGCAAATCATTCTCAATCTGATTACAGGATGACCCTTTCGGTTGTCAGGATTTGTCTGAACAATGATCCGAATCGTTGCCGGAGCGGACATGGGTGCGTCTGCGCCGCGCGGACGGTTCGCACGGCGCCGACGCATGCTTTCATGTTCCTGACGAACCGCCCGCCCGTGTCATCGGCGGTAGCAACTTCTTACCACGTGAAATTTTGGGGGCTCGTACGATCGACCTGCCGTTTCCAAGAGAGAACGACATGAAAGCCATCGTGTTATCCGCAGTCATGGTGGGCGCGCTGTCGAGCGTGATGCTCGCCGGGTGCGTCGCCTACCCCGGCCCTGCCGAAGTCACGATCGGCTGGCATGGCGATCGTTACTGGGACGGAAATCGCTACTGGGAGCGCCGCGACTGGGAAGCCCGGCATGCCGGCCCGCGTGACGACCGCGACCGCCGCGACGATCGCCCGGATGACCGCCGCGACGATCAGCGGCCGCAGTGGTGATGCCGCGACGCGCCCTTGATCCATCATTCGACGACAGGACCTCGACATGAAGACGCTACTGAAAACCCTTACCGCCGCCGCCATGGCCGCTGCCATACTCGCGCCGGCCATCGCCGAAGCGCATCCGCACCGCGTGTGTCACTTCGAGCATCACCATCACAAGGTGTGCCGCTGGGTGCGTTGAGCGTCGCGCCGCCGATGCGAACAAGCGCCGCTTGCCGGCGCTTTTTTCGTTGCGAACGCCAGGCGCCGTCCGCCGCTAATCCTGCCATCGCTCCGGCGCGAGCCAGATCGGGAACGACAGGATCACCGCGAGCCCGTGCCCGTCGATACCGGCCGTCACGTCGACGGCTCCGCCATGAGACTCGGCGATCCGCGCGACCAGCGACAGGCCGATGCCGCTTCCCGGCTGCGCGGTGCCCGGCACCCGGTAAAAGCGTTCGAAAATCCGCTCGCGCTGGTCGACCGGCACGCCCGGCCCGTCGTCCGCGATCCGCAGCCTGACCCGCCCCGCCTCCACGGCGCCATCGCACGTGATCTCGACCCGTCCGCCTTCACGGCCGTAACGCAGCGCGTTGTCGATCAGGTTGCGCACCGCGATCGCGATTTCGTCGAGATCGCCCCACACGCATACCGGCTCGATCGCCACCCGCACCGTCTGCCGGCGCGCATGCGCGGCCGCATCGAAGTCGCTCGCGATCAGCGCAACGAGCCGCGCCAGGTCGACCGGCCCGTGCTGCTCCGCACGCGAGCCGGCATCCAGCCGCGCCAGTTCGAGCAATTGCGCCGACAGCCGCGCGCTGCGCTCCACGCCCGTTGCCAGCCGGCGCAGCGCGGCGTCCTTGTCCGCCGGACTGTCCGCCCGCAACGCCACTTCCGCCTGCGCCGACAATGCCGCCAGCGGAATGCGCAACTCGTGCGCCGCATCGCCGATGAAACGGCGCTCGGTATCGACGGCCTGACTCAGCCGCGCGAGCAGCCGATTGAACGATTCGACGAGCGGTCGAAGCTCGCGCGGCAGCGTCAGCAGCGGCAACGGCGAGAAATCGAATGCGGCCTTGTGCTGGATCGCCCGCTGAACGTCGCGCACCGGCCCGAACGACCAGCGGATCCCCCACCAGATCGCCACGCCCAGCATCGCGAGCATCACCGCCGTATTGAACAGGCCGAGCTGCACCGCATTGCTGGCCTTCTCCTGCCAGGTCGTGGCCGGCCCGCCGGTCTGCACGTGAATCCGGCCGGTCGGACCCGACAGCGAATAGACCCGCCAGGTCTCGTCGTGCGCGATCCCGCGCCCGGCGCTCACGCCGTAGCCGTCGCGCATGTCCGGCTTGAGCGCCGGCCCCGGCGCATCGGCGCTGTGCATGACGTTGCGGCCGTCGACCCAGATCTGGAACGCGACGTCGTATTTGCCGTATGCGGCTTTCGGCGCCACCGCCTGCGCGCGCACTTCCGGCAGGCGATCGATCGTATCGGGCAACGACAACAGCAGCAGTTGCGCGGCGCCCTCGAGCAAGCCGTCGCGCCAGCCGCGCTGTTCGCGCCACAGGGCGATGCCGAGAAACGCGCCCCAGCCGGCCCAGAACACGACGACCGTCGCCATCACGGTCGCGAGCAGGCGGATACGCAGCGACCTCATGCTGTGCCCTCCCCGATGCGATAGCCGAAGCCGTGCACCGTCACGATCAGTTCGTCGCCGAGCTTGCGCCGCAGTTGATGGATGTACACCGCGATCGTGTTGCTTTCGATTGCGCCGTCGTTGCCGTACACGCGCTCCTCGAGCTGCGCGCGCGTGACGACTCGCCCTTGCCGCTCCATCAGCGCGAGCAGCGTCCGGTATTCGTGGATGCTCAGCGCGACCGGTTCGCCGGCGCGCGTGACTTCCCGGCGCGCCGGATCGACGTGGACATCGCGGCAAACGAGCCGCTCCGACACGCGGCCCTGGCTGCGGCGCGTCAGCGCGCGAAGCCGCGCATAAAGCTCGTCCAGCTGGAACGGCTTCACGAGATAGTCGTCGGCGCCGGCGTCGAGGCCGCGGATACGGTCGCTCAACTGATCGCGCGCGGTCACGATCAGCACCGGCGTCGCATCGTAGTTCGCGCGCATCGCGGCCAGCAGCGTGAAACCGGATGCGCCCGGCAGTTGCAGGTCCAGCAGCACCGCGTCGTAGTCGTGCCCGACGAGCGCGAGCCGTGCCGCCGGCACGTCGGCCGACCAGTCCGCGCGCCAGCCGTTCTGCGCGAGGCCGGCCCGCACGGCGTCGGCCAGCATCACATCGTCTTCCACCAGCAGGATATGCATCGGTATCGCTCCTCGAATGGCGAGGTCGCCAGCGTGACGGACCGCGATTAAAAACTTCTTAAAGCCGAAGGGCCACGATGCGTGTCGATCGCCGCATTGCCGGCGCCCTGCATCCGGCGCTTTCCCGAGAGGCCCGCCATGACCGTGTTCTGTTGTTCGATTCCGTTGCTGCGATGCAAGACGGCGCGGCGCCCCCCCTTCGCGCCGGGCCGGTACGGGCCATTCTGGCATGGAAGACCGCACGCGTCGTGCACGTTCCGCGCGTCGTGCACGCGTCGCACGGGAGCGGTGCGATGAACCAGTTCGCCACGCTCGTTCCGTTCGGCCTCGCGCTGAGCCTGGCCAGCGCCAACAGCATCGTCTGCCTCGCCGGGCTGTCGCTGATCGAACGGCTGATTCCCGTGCTGCCGTCGCACGTGCTGCTCGCGATGATCGGCGTCGCCGGTGCGCAAGGTGCGTGGACCTTGCCGGAAGCGATCGTCGTCACGGTGCTCGGCAGTTTCACCGGCTGCCTCTTTCATTACGCGCTCGGCAATCTGTGGCCGGAAGACGGCGTGCTGACCCTGCTGCGCCGCCTCGCGCCGCTGGGCAGGATGCAGCCCGCGCGAATCGACGCGCTGATCGAAGGTATCCGCGCGCGGCCCACGCGGCTCGCCCTGTGGTCGCAACTGGTGCCGTTCGTCCGGCTCGTCGCGCCGGCGCTCGCCGGATTGCTGGAAACGAGCTTCACGCGTTTCGCATCCGGCGCCGCGGCCGGCATCGCGCTATGGAACACGCTGTTCATCACGGCCGGCTATCTCGCCGCGCAAGCGGCCGCCTAGCCGCGCCCGTCATTGACCGATCGATCCACCAGGAGCCTGCCGATGCGAATCCCCGAATGGATGCTGTTTCTGCGTACGTGGTTGCGCCATCCGCGCCGGGTCGGCGCCCTCGCGCCATCCGGCCCGGCGCTCGCCGCGCTGATCACCGCGCATGTCCCGCGCGACGGCGCGTCCGTGATCGAACTCGGGGCGGGCACCGGCGTGTTCACGCGCGCGCTGCTCGCGCGCGGCGTCGCGAGCGACCGGCTGGTGCTCGTGGAAGCCGACCCTGCGTTCGCGAACGCGCTGCGGCATCAGTTTCCCGCGTTGCGGGTGATGCAGATGGACGCGGCCCAGCTCGGGATGACCGGCGACTTCTTCGGCGGGGAGCGCGCGCATGCGATCGTGAGCGGGTTGCCGCTCGTCGCGATGCCGGTCGAACGGGCCGTCGCGATCGTGCACGGCGCGTTCGTGCGCCACCTGGCTGCCGGTGGCGCGTTCTATCAGTTCACCTATGTGCCGCGCTGCCCGATTCCGGCGCGCTGTCTGGAGGCGATGCGCATGCGCGCCGTCCGGATCGGCGTCGCGTGGATGAATTTTCCGCCGGCCTTCGTGTACCGGTTCGAACGGCTCGACGACGTGGCCGGCAGGCACCGGGCTCGTGCGCTGCCGTCGCTGGAGAGGGTTGTCGATGCAACGGCTTTGCGTGGTCGGGACGCGACCCGGCGCCCCGGCGCTGTGGTGCTGTCCCCGAGCGAGGGCCCGCGCGTTGGTTCGGGCCGTGCCGATTCGCATCGGCAGATAAACAGCCGAGCCGTCGAACTGTGAGCGCAGCCACCATGGCCGCCGCACTGCCCGCGCCGGCCATCGGGGAAGCGCAACCGCACTGCGTGTGCCGCAGCGAGCATCACGGGCACAAGGTGTGCCGCGGCGATGCGGTAAACAAAACGAGGCGCCGTAAAACGGCGCCTCGTTTCATCGCTTCACCTGCATGCGACCCTGCTCGCTAGCGCGCGGCCGGCAACAGCAGCCGGCACGACGCGAGCCGCCGGGATGACGGGCAGGCGGCAGGCGCTTCGCTGCATCGCTGCCTTCGGCTGCGCGGCCAGCATGCGCGACACCGCCATCGCCCTCGGCTGCGTCGCCCGCACCCGCAACGCGTCGGCCCCCGGGCTCGCCGGCCGCAGCGCGCGCAGTGTCGCCGCATCGATGTGCACTTGCCAGAACTGCGGCCGGTAGTCGGGATCGCCGTCGCGATAACCCTGCCCCGTGATGGTCTGCCCGTCGGGGCTCACGCCGATCACGTTGACCAGGTTCAGCGTGCCGACCGACAGGCCGGCCGCTTCGAGCAACGCAACGAGGCTGCGCATGCCGCTTTGCGGCGTCCACACGAAGACGCGCGCGACACCGGTCTGCCGGTTGCTCGATTCGCCGATGACAACCCGCCCGTCCGTGCTGATCGACGACGCATGGCTATTGTCGTCGCCGTCGAGAAAACCGAGCCGCTGGATGTCGTCGCCGCCGTTCGTCCACAGCACGGCCTCCGAGTCGACCCGTTGCCCATCCGGCGTGACCACCAGGGTGCCGAGCGCGCCGGCGATCGTCCGTTCGTCCTCGGTCACGCCACGGGCCAGATCCATTCTGGCCACGCCCGCGTTGATCGTCGGCAACAGTCGTTCGCCGGCTCGTTCCGACCAAAGAAGCGCACGCGAGCCATACACGCCGTCGACATTGCCGGCGAACCCGACTGCCGCGTTCCCGGACGAGGTCATCGCGAGCAGGTGCACGAGATAGTCGCCGCCCGGCGGCAACTCGCGAAAACCCCTCGGCTGGTCCCACATGAACCGTGCATTCCGGCCGCCGGTCGTCGTCAGGCTGCCCGCCATCCTCGTGCCGGCGAGGTTCGCAACGTCAACCGATGCATCCCGGCCCGCCGTATCCGGAACGAGTTTCTGCGTGCGACCGTCGCCGGGCCATCGCACCGCCCATCGATCGAGGTTGCTGCTGTCCGTCTCGCGCGCACTGATCGACCCGCCGATCACCTGCCCATCGGCCGACACCGTCCGTGCCTGCGAGTCATAGGCATTCGCCGGCGCGGCCAGCCGCTGCCAGCCCGTCGCGGCCGACCACGAGAAGGCCATCGAGCCACCGGGCTGCGCTTCGCTCCAGTAGGAACCGATGATCGTCTTGCCGTCAGCGCTGACGGCATTGCCGTCGTACCGCACGTCGCGCGGCCCGCCCAGGTCGCCGATCACGGTCAGCGAATAACCGCCGGCCGATACCGTCTGCGCGTGAACCGCGCTCGTCGCCGACACGGCCAGCACGGCCGCGACGACATTGCGTCTCGGATGCATCCCCTTCTCCTCCGTCCGTACATCAATGAAAATCCGGTACAGGGAGCATGTTGCGCGGTGCACGCCGCTCATGCCGCACCACGCTCAATACAGGAAAATCCGGATCGTTGCGGCCGCGTCGAACGGCCCGATCTTCGGTGGTCCGAACGACTTGAGCACCGCATCGAGCATCACGGTCTGATTCGCAACGTTGGCCGCGAATTGCGTGAGCGTGAACTGCTTGTTGAAGTCGATCGGCTTGCCCTGGCTGTCCTCGAGACCGATTCCGAAGTTGCTGTCCTTCGCCGGCACCAGCAAACCGTTCTGCACGGCGCCCTTGGTCGCCTCGAAATAGCCGTCGACGCGAATCGGAATGCTGCATTTCTTCGACAGCGACAACGAGAACCGCCGACGCGGCACGGCAGGCAGGAAGCCGTTGCCGGTGGTCTGCACCTGACCGAAATTGACGATGCCGGGCTCGGGCGTCACCAGCACGTCGACGAGGCAGGGTGTCGGCTTCAGACGGGACAACCCGCTCAACCGGTACTGGAAACTCGATCGAGCCGCGTTGAGGCCGCCCTTGCCGTCGAACTGGAAGACCGCATAGATATCGTTCGGCGGCTGCATCCATTGGCCCTTCTTGCGCACCACCACCTGATAGGTGATGCTGAGCGGCACCTTCGGGCACAGCCCCCGGTCGAAGTTCCATTGCGAACACGTGCCGACGGTGGTGGTGGTTTCCACGCGCGCACCCGGTCCGCTGCCCAGGCCGAAATAGTCGCGGCCACCATAACGAATGCCGATCTCGAGCCCCCAGGCGGCGGGATCCTGCGATCTCGGGTTCGCGTAGAAGTAAACCTGTTCGGCAAAGTTCAGTGCGGCCCCGCCGTAGTCCTTGTAGCAGTATCCCGTCGTCGTGCGTGGCGGCGATACCCAGATCACGTATCCGTCCGGCGCATCCGTCGGATACGATGCGACGCCGCCGATCGGCTCGGTGAGCGAATCGGCGCCGCCGTCGGCCAGGCAGCGCAGCGCCCACGCCGGCTGCGCGACCGCGATCAGCATCGCGAGCACGGCCCAGCGCAGCCACGTCGCGAACGGCGACACGCGTTGTTTCGCGCCCCCGCTCATTTCTTCACGCTCTTGCACGCACCGGCCTCGCACGCATACTCGACCGCCACCTGGCCGCCGTAGTCGTCGATGTGCGTGACGAACAGCGTCGACGGCGTCGCGGCCTTGAACGGCACCTCGGCCGTGCTCATCGGGCTCACCATCGTCGGCTCGATCGGCACCGGCGTCTTCTGCGTGCCCGCGCTCACGTCGACCACCGTCACGTGGTAAGGCGTCGGGTTGCCGAACACCAGCTTGTGCGCGGCCGCATCGACCCGCAGCGTCATCGGCAGCGTCCAGTCCTCGTCGCGCGCGGGCTGCGCGGCCTTCGGCCGGTAGAACAGCTTCATCTGCGTATGCAGCGCGATCTGCAGCGTGTTCGGCGTGTCGGTCTTCGGCGGCACTTCGCGGATGTTCAGGTAGAACACCGTCTCGCGATCGGCCGGCAGTTGCGCACCGGGCAGCTTCGCGATCCGCAGCACGTTGCGCTCGTTCGCCTCGACCCGCTGCAGCGGCGGCACGACCATCAGCGGCGACGTGATCTTGTTGCCCTTCGCATCTTCGAGCCACGACTGCACGAGATACGGATACGTCGTGCTCTTGTTGGTGATCGTGACGATCGCGGCCTGCTCGCCTTCGTTGAAGATCACACGCGTGCGATCGGGCACGATCGCCGCCTGGGCGGCACCTGCCAGCATCGCGCCGACGGTCGCGAACACGCCCAGCGCGCGCCGCGGGAAAGAACGGGAAAAGGAATGCTTCATCGTGGATCCGTGAAATCATCGTTCGGCCCGCGCGGCCGCTGCATGCGACTCGCCGGGCGGCTGGCACGTCACCGGAATCGGCGTGCCTTCGAGTTGGAGCTGGTTCGGCAGCGCGGCGATCGTGCAGAGCGTGCGTTCGCCCGCCCGCACCGCCAGCGTGGATTTCGGCTGAACCTGGGTCAGGAACGCCGCGCCGGCTTCGCCGACGATGCCGAGTTCCTTGCCGTTCGCCGCGTCCTGCACCGACGCCCCGAACGGCAGCGGCTTGCCGGCCGCGTCGGTCAGCGTCAGGTACAGGTTGCTGCCGCGCGCGGCGGAGAACTTCACGAAGCCGATCGCGCCGTCGGTCAGCACCATGCGCTGGATCGGGTTCGTCACCTGCACTTCGAGCGGCAGCTTCTCGACGTTGACGGTCGCGTCGTACACGTTGTACGGCGAGATGCCGTCGAGCACCGCGTAGCCGCGCGAATCGGTATGCGTGAGCGTGCCGGACAGCGGCACGTCGGGCACGCCGTCGGTCGACACCAGCAGCCGCGTGTCGCCCGCATTGCCGTTGGCGTGCGCGGACACGCCGTACTGCGTCGCGACGAACGAGCCGTCGACTTCGAGCGACGCGGCCGCATACGCGTTGGCGAGCGTCGATGCCTGCGCGGTCAGCTGATACGCCGACGAGCGCTGGCGGTAGCTCGCGTTCGCCGACGCGCGTCCGTCGGTCGCGCCCGCGTTGATCTGGTAGGTGCGGCCATTCGGATCGTCGTAGATGTAGCCCGCGTTCACGCTCGTGCTGCCGCTGCCCGTCGTCAGGTTCGACGTGACGGTGTGACGCCCGCCGATCGGCAACGTCGCGGTGACCGAGACCTGGTTGCCGCTTGCGCCCGCGCTCTGCGTGCGGAAAGCCGACACGCTGACGTTCAGGTTGCGCAGCGTGCCGATCGAAAACGCGCGCGTCAGCGTGAGGCCGACGCGCTGCTCGTTCGCACGTTCCCAGTAGGTCGTCTGGTCGTAGGAAAAATAGGTCGACGTGTCGCCGAAACGCTTCGACAGCGTCGCCGAGTAGCGCTGCTTGCTGTTGGCGAGGCCGTATGCGGTCGGGTCGCCGGAGAACTGTGCGAAGTTCGTGTATTCGCGCTCGGAGAAGCGGTAGCCGAAGAAGCGCACGTCGGCATCGAGCCCGTCGAAGTGCTTCGAATAGTTGATGCGATACGAGTTGCCGTTGCGCGTCGCGCCGTTCCACCACAGCTTCGCCCGCGCATGCGTGACGTCGGCCGACACCGCGCCGAACGCGCCGAAATCGCGACCGACGCCGAGCGCGATCGACGTGTAGCCCGACGCGGCGATGAAACCGCCATACGCCGTGACGTCGAACGGCAGGCCGTACGCGATTTCGCCGAAGCCGAAGAACGGCGTGATGCCGGCGCCGCCGAACAGGCGCGGCTTGCCGACCGCGGCCTTGTAGCGCAACTGCCCGGCGCGCGCGAGGAACGGCACGGCGGCCGTCGTCACCTGGAAGCGCTGCACGCTGCCGTCTTCTTCCTCGACCGCCACGTCGAGCGTGCCCTGCACGCTCGTGTTGATGTTCTGCAGCGCGAACGCGCCCGGCGACACGCGCGTCACGTACAGCACGCGGCCGGCCTGCGACACCGTCACGGTCGCGTTGGTGCGCGCGACGCCCGAGATCAGCGGCGCATAGCCGCGCAGCGACGGCGGCAGCATGCGATCGTCGCTGCGGATCGACGCGCCCGTCAGCGCGAACGTGTCGAAAATGTCGGAGGTCAGGTAGTCGTCGCCGAACGTCACCGTCGACTGGATCGATGGCAGCGCGCGAAACGCATACAGCCGGCTGAAGCGGAACGTCCGGTCCGCGTACGCCGTGTTACCCACGTTCGATTGCGCCTGATAGTCGCCGCGAAAGCGCCACGCATCCCAGTTCGCGCCCACCGTCCCGTAGGCCTGGATCGCATTCGTCTGTCCGCCGCCCGCACCGAAGTTGCGGTTCGTGTTCGCGATCACGCGGTAATCGAGCATCGCCCCCGGAATGCCTTCGGACCAGCGCGCCGGCGGCAGGTAGGTCGAATCGGTGAATTCGAGCGCGGCCTGCGGAATCGTGATCTTGAGCCGCCCGTCGCTTTTCAGGTAACGCACGGTCGCGCCCTCGATCGCGCCGAGGTCGACGCAACGCCCGCCCTGGAAGCGCGGCAGATCCTTCACGAGCGACGGCTTCAGCCCGAACTGCGCGACGAGCTCGGGCCGCAGGCACGGCTTGCCGGCGCCCGACGCGTCGACCGCGATGAATTCGATCGCTTGCAGCCCGTAGAACAGGTCGTTGACCTGCACGTCGAGCATGTACTCGCCGGGCAGCGTGAAGTCCGCCTGCGAGAACTGCGACAGGTCGACGTTGCTCGTTCCGTCGATGTCGAGGAACGACGAATTGAATTCCGTCGCCTGGCTCTGGCTGCCGACGACCAGCACGGAGACGCAAAGGAAGGAATGTCTGATTCGCACGCGGCGCTACCGAGAGTCCAGGGAGAAGGAAAACGGGAGGAAAAAGGAAGGAGGAAGGGATGCATGCCCCCCTCCTCCGGTACGGACGCTTACTGGTAGCGGACCGTGAAGTTCGCGACGCCGTCGGCGGTACCCGGCGTCACGCCGGCTGCCGTCGCTTCGTACATCGCCGCGAAGCGTGCGGTGTTCGTGCCGTTCTGCAGCAGCGTCGGCGCCTTCTGCTCGGCGCCGTTGTCGAGGTATTCGCCCGACGCGGCTTGCAGGCGGATGCCGACGTTGGTGGCCGAACCGATCGTGGCGAGCAGCTTCGGCTGGCCGGCGCTCGACGTGCCCGTGAACGTGAAGTACGCGTTCTGCGCGATGCTGGTGTCGCAGTCGGTCAGCTTGATGTCGAACGACACCGGGTCCGACTTGTCGCCGGCCTGCTTGAACTTGTTGGTCGGCACCTTGCCGAGCTGCACGGTCTGGTTGACCGAGTTCGAATCGATGCCGCATGCGCCCGCGACGATCTCGCCCGTGAAGTTGATCGTGCCGGTGCCCGCTGCGAAGGCCGAGGTGGACAGGGCCGCGAGTGCGACAGCGGTCAGGATGGTTTTTTTCATGACGTTTCCCGTAAGGAGTGCAAATGGAATGGACGACGTGGCGGACACAAACGGCAGCGCATGGTGGCTCCCGTCCGACACGAGGCGGCATTATCGAGATAACCATGAAAGATTTCTGTAAATCATTGTCAAATGATTCTGACAATGTTCGATTTCGCACTCCAAAACAGCACTCTTTCTTTTGAATTTACAATCCCAAAATTTTTATCCGCAGTCCTTTTTTATTTTCCGGAACCGATTGAAGATTAAGGGAATTTCTTGCCGATAATCGTCGCCACCCCCGCTCTCCCTTGCCGGCATTGGCTCGTGCGGAACCGCCACTCAAAAGACAAAACATTGTCCTGCGCCGCCATCGTTGCCCGATTGCAACGCGAATATCGACTCATTTTCAACTGACAGGAAATTAAAGACGGCATTTCATCAATACGGACTTATCGCGCAAACGATTGCGAAAAGCATACAAACGTTTTACCGCGACATTTTGCCGCCACCATTAATTCCAATACATTGATTAATTCTTTCGTCAATTTCCGATCTTGAATCGCATGCATGTGCAGTCGCCGGAACGCGGCTGGCGTGCCGGATTGGACGGGATGAAAACGACGAAGCGCCGCGCATACGTTTGCGCCGGCAGGTGACACGATCGACCCACGGATGCGGGACGCCGCGAAAGCAGCGCCGCCGCCCCGCCGAGCGATGAAAGAGCGGAGAGCGGGGGCGCCGAACAGCGAAAGGAAATGCCGACGATGATCGGCGGCATGGCGGGCACGGCACGCCCTGTTGAAATGGCGGCCGCACGTCGAATCGCGCGGCCGCCGTCGTGTTGCGTGGCACGCTGCCGTGCCACGCAACACATCGCCGATTACACGGAAGCCGCGGCCTCCGCCGTTGCCGGCGCCCAGCCGCCGCCGAGCGCACGGTACAGCGCGATCGCGTTCGCGAGCCTGAGCTGCCTGAGCCGGATCAGCTCCTGCCCCGACTCGTACGTGCTGCGCTGCGCGTCGAGCAGTTCGAGATACGTCGCGACGCCGCCCGCATAGCGACGCTCCGCGAGCTTCAGCCGCGCGCCGTCCGCCGCATACACGTCCTGCTGCGCGGCAAGCTGCCGGTCGATCCAGTCGCGCGCGGCGAACGCATCGGCCACTTCGCGAAACGCGGTCTGGACGGCCTTCTCGTATTCGGCGACCGCGATGTCCTTGCGCGCGTGCGCGACGTCGAGGTTCGCGCGATTGCGTCCGCCCGCGAAGATCGGCAGCGTGATGCGCGGCGCGAACGTCCACACGCTCGTGCCGGCCGCGAACAGGTTCGAGAACGCGTCGCTCACCGAGCCGTAGTCGGTCGTCAGCGCGATGCGCGGGAAGAACGCCGCACGCGCCGCGCCGATGTTCGCGTTCGCGGCCTTCAGCCGTGCCTCGGCCTGCCGGATGTCCGGCCGTCGTTCGAGCAATTGGCTCGGCGCGCCCGGCGCCACGGGCGCGATCGACAGCGTGTCGAGCGCGGTCGCGTCGTCGGGCACGTTGCGCGCGAAATCGCCCGCCAGCAATTGCAGCGCCCGTACGGCCTGCGCATGCTCGCGCTGCAGCGCGGCCTGCGACGCGCGCGCGGACGCCACCAGCATCTCGGCCGAGCGCAGCTCGATCGCGTCGCTCGTGCCCGCGGCATAGCGGCGTTGCGTGAGCGCGGCCATCCGCTCGCGGGCTTCGAGCGTACGCTGAGCGAGCGCCAGTTGCTCGTGCAACGATCGCTCGGAAACATACGCGCCCGCCACTTCGGCGATCACGCCGATGCGGACCGTGCGCTGCGCGTCGGCCGTCGCGAAGTATTCGGCGAGCGCCGCGTCGGACAGGTTGCGCACGCGGCCGAACAGGTCGAGCTCGTACGCGCTGATGCCGACGCCCGCGCGATACAGCCCGCTGATCGCGCTTTCGCGCACGACCGGGTCGTACTGGCGCGCGCGTTCATAGCCGAGATTCGCATCGACCGACGGCATCCGGTCCGCGCGCTGCACGCCATACAGCGCGCGCGCTTCGTCGAGCCGGCCGGCCGCGATCCGCAGGTCGCGGTTGTTCGCGAGCGCCGCGTCGATCCACGCCTGCAGCGCCGGATCGGTGAAATACGCATGCCAGTCGTCGAGCAACGCGGCATCCTGCGCCGCGGGCGGTTCGGCCGCCGATGCCGTGCCGGCGTCGACCGGCGCATAGGTCGCCGGCACCGGCGCGGCCGGACGCTCGTAACGCGGCGCGAGCGAACAGCCGGCAAGCGCCAGCGCGGCGGCCAGCGCGACCTGAACCCGCAGCGCGCCGCGTGCATTCAGCGCAAACATCATGGTTGCGAACCCTCCATCGTCGTCGGCTGCGCGCCACCGCGTCGGCGCGGGCCGACGTCGAACAGGCGGCCGACGATCACGAAAAACAGCGGGACGAGGAACACCGCGAGCACGGTCGCCGTGATCACGCCGCCGAGCACGCCGGTGCCGATCGCCATCTGCGCGCCGGACGCGGCGCCCGACGCGAACGCGAGCGGCAGCACGCCGACGCCGAACGCGAGCGACGTCATCACGATCGGCCGCAGCCGCAGGCGCGCGGCCTCGAGCGCGGCGTCGACGAGCGACATGCGCTGCGCGACCAGATCCTTCGCGACTTCGACAATCAGGATCGCGTTCTTCGCCGACAGCCCGATCGTCGCGATCAGTCCCACCTTGAAATAGATGTCGTTCGGCATCATCCGCAGCGTGACGCCGAGCACCGCGCCGATCACGCCGAGCGGGACGACCAGCATCACCGCGAACGGAATCGACCAGCTCTCGTAGAGCGCCGCGAGCGCGAGGAACACGACGAGCACCGACAGCGCGAACAGCATCGGCGCCTGCGCACCCGACAGCCGCTCCTCGAACGACTGCCCCGACCACGCATAGCCGATGCCGGCCGGCAGCTTCGCGGCGATCCGCTCGATCGCGCTCATCGCCTCGCCGCTGCTGTGGCCGGCCGCGGCCGAGCCGTTGATCGTGAACGACGGATAACCGTTGTAGCGCGTGAGCTGCGGCGGCCCGAGCGTCCAGTGCAGCGTCGTGAACGCCGCGAGCGGCACCATCTCGCCGCGCGCGTTGCGCACGCGCAGCTTCTTCACGTCGTCCGGATCGAGCCGGTGCAGCCCGTCGGCCTGCACCATCACGCGCCGCACCTGCGTGCCGTGCATGAAGTCGCCGATATAGTCGGAGCCGAACATCACCGCGAGCGTCGTGTTGATCTCGTCCATCGACACGCCGAGCGCGGACGCCTTCGCACGATCGATGTCGAGCTTCAGTTGCGGCGCGTCCTGCGTGCCCGCGAACATCAGGTCGGTGAGCGCGCGATCCTTGCCGCCCGCCGCGAGCAGTTGCTCGCGCGCGGCGCTGAACGTCGCGTAGTCGAGCCCGCCGCGGTTCTGCAGCCGGAAGTCGAAACCGCTCGACGAACCGAGATCGGGCAGCGCCGGCGAGTTCATCGCGAACACGGTCGTGTTCGGCGTGCCCGCGAAACGCTCGTTGATGCGCGCGACGATCGACTGCACGTGATCGCGCTCGGCCTTGCGCTCCTTCCAGTTCTTCAGCGTGACGAAGATCATCCCGCCGTTCGGCCCTTCGCCGTACAGGTTGAAGCCGCCGAGCGCATACGTGTAGGCGGTCGGCTCGTCGCGGCGGATGGCCGACTCGACTTCGCGCACGCTCTGCATCGTTTCCGCGAGCGGCGTGCCTTGCGGGCGAATCACCATCACCATGAAGTTGCCCTGGTCCTCGTCCGGCAGGAACGCGGTCGGCAGTTGCGTGAGCATCAGCGCGGCGGCCGCGGTCAGCGCGCCGTACACGACGAGCCAGCGCACCGGCTTCTTCAGCATCGTGCCGACCCGCGTCGCATAGCGCTGCGTCGCCCGCGCGACGAAACGGTTGAACCAGCCGAAGAAGCCGCCCTTCTCGTGATGGTCGCCGGACACCGGCTTGAGCAGCGTCGCGCACAGCGCGGGCGTCAGCGACAGCGCGAGGAAGGCCGAGAAGCCGATCGACACCGCGAGCGACAGCGCGAACTGCCGGTAGATGTTGCCCACCGCGCCGCCGAAGAACGCCATCGGCACGAACACCGACGTCAGCACCACGGTGATCCCGACGATCGCGCCGCTGATCTGTCGCATCGCCTTGACGGTCGCGTCGTACGGCCCGAGCCCTTCCTCGACCATCAGTCGCTCGACGTTCTCGACGACGACGATCGCGTCGTCGACGAGGATGCCGATCGCGAGCACCATGCCGAACATCGTCAGCACGTTGATCGAGAAGCCGGCCGCATACATCACGCCGAACGTGCCCGCGAGCGCGACCGGCACGACCAGCGTCGGAATCAGCGTCGCGCGCAGGTTCTGCATGAACAGGAACATCACGAGGAACACCAGCACGCCGGCCTCGATCAGCGTCGTGACGACCTTGTTCATCGATACGCGCACGAACGACGACGTCTCGTACGGGATCTGGTATTTCACGCCCGGCGGGAAGTACGCGGACAGCTCGTCCATCGTCGCGCGCACGCGCTTCTCGGTGGACACCGCGTTCGAGCCCGGCGCGAGCTTGATGCCCATTCCGGTCGCGACCTTGCCGTTCACGTACGACGGATAGTTGTAGTCGTTGCCGCCGAATTCGACGCGCGCGACGTCGCGCAGGAACAGCGCCGAGCCGTCGGGCCGCGCGCGCAGCGCGATCGCGCCGAAATCGGCCGGCGTCTTCAGCGGTGCGTCCGCGAACACGGTCGCCGCGATCGGCGCGCTGGCCGGCACCGCGCTGCGGCCGATATCGCCGATCGTCACGCGCGCGTTGTGCGCGCGCACGGCCGACGCGATGTCCGACGCGGTGAGGCCGTGCCCGGCCATCTTCACCGGGTCGGGCCAGATCCGCATCGCATATTCGGCGCCCCAGAACTGCACCTTGCCGACGCCCTCGACGCGGCGCAGCGCCTGCACGACGTTCGCCGACGCGTATTCGCCGAGCTGCACGTCGGTCATCCGGCCATCGTCGGACGTCAGCGACACGACGAGCTGGATGTTGTCGGCGGCCTTCTCGACCTGGATGCCGTCGCGGCGCACGGGCTCGGGCAGGCGCGCATCGACGGTCTTCAGCCGGTTCTGCACTTCGACGGCCGCGAGATCGGCGTTCACGCCCTGCTTGAACGTCAGGTACAGCGACGCCGCGCCGGCGCTGCTCGTCGCGGACGTATACAGCAGCCCCGGCGCGCCGTTCATCTCGCGTTCGATCAGCGCGGTCACCGATTCCTCGACGACCTGCGCGGACGCGCCCGGGTACGTCGCATAGATGCTGACGACGGGCGGCGCGATGTCCGGGTACTGCGCGACGGGCAGCGCGCGAATCGCGAACAGGCCGCCCAGCATGATGAAGATGGCGATCACCCACGCGAAGACGGGGCGATCGATGAAGAAACGTGCCATGTTGGTTTGAACCGGTCAGGTTTGACGGGCGGCCGCCTGCGAAGCGGCCGCGGGCGGCGCCGCCTTCGACGGCGGCGCTTTCTCGACGGGCTTGACGGCCGTATCGGGCGCGAACTGCGCGGCGTCGTCGACGATCACGCGCTCGCCGCCCGCGAGGCCGCGCGTGATGCGCCAGTCATGGCCGCTCATCTGGTCGGCCGTGACCTCGACGTCCTTGACCTTGCCGTTCGAGCCGACGACCCGCACCGACGTACGGTCGGCCGTGCGCAGCAGCGCGTCGCGCGGCACGAGGATCGCCCGCTGGTCGACCGCCGTGTCGAGCGCGATCCGCACATACGCACCCGGCAGCAGCTCACGCTCCGGATTCGGGAACAGCGCGCGCATCGCGACGGTGTCCGTCGTCGGATCGACCGCAAGATCGCTGAACAGCAGCTTGCCCTTCAGCGGATACGCGGTGCCGTCGGCGCGCAGCAGCGTCACCGCGACGTCGTGCTGCGCGATGCCCGTCGCGCGCCCGCTCTTCACGGCGCGACGCAATGCGTCGACGTCGGCGGCCGGCTGCGAGAAGTTCACGTAGATCGGATCGAGCTGCTCGACGGTCGTGAGCGGGGTCGCCTGGTCCTGCCCGACGAGCGCGCCCTCGGTCACGAGCGCGCGCCGTGCGCGGCCCGCGATCGGCGCGGTGACGGTCGCGTAGTCGAGCTGCAGCTGCGCGCGCGCGAGTTCGGCTTTTGCCGATGCGACCTCGGCCTTCGCCTGCGTATCGGCCGCGACGGCCTCGGTGTGGTCGCGCTCGCTCACCGCGCGATCGCGCACGAGATCGTCGTAACGGCGGCGCTTGTCGGTCGCGGCGAGCGCGGCGGCCTGCGCCTTCGCGAGCGCGCCCTGCGCGGCGTCGCGTGCGGCCTTCAGCGGCGCGGGATCGATGCGGAACAGCACCGCGCCCTGCTTCACTTCCTGGCCTTCCTCGTAGGTACGGGCGGTGACGATGCCCGCGACCCGCGCGCGGACTTCCGCCTGCCGGTAGGCGTCGAGCCGGCCCGGCAGTTCGACGGTCATCGGCACGGCCGTCGGGCGCACCGTCACGACGGTGGCCTGCTTCGCGGTCTCCGGCGCGGCGTCCTTGTCGCCCTTTCCGCATCCGGCCACGGCCAGCAGGGCCGCGAGCGCGAACGGCGCCAGCCGCATGCGGCGCCACAGGGTGCGTTTGTTATTCATGTTCTGACCTCGGATCATTCGCCGCCGATACAATGCGGCGGCTCAGGGTGGCCGATTATAATCAGTCACGACTGATTAAATACATGCTGTTTCAATCTGACCGACACACTGTCTCAATAAAACGACAGCGAACTGTAAGGAATTTTACGACATGGCCCGCAAGACCCGGGAAGAATCGCTCGCCATCAAGCACCGGATCCTCGACGCCGCCGAGCTCGTGCTGCTCGAAAGAGGCGTCGCGCAGACCGCGATGGCGGACCTCGCCGAGGCCGCCGGGATGTCGCGGGGCGCCGTCTACGGCCACTACCGCAACAAGATGGAAGTGTGTCTGGCGATGTGCGACCGCGCGTTCGCGCGCACGTCGGAAGGCTTCGACGCGGGCGACGGCCTGCCGCCGTTCGCGACGCTGCGCCGCGCCGCGTCGCACTACCTGCAGGAATGCGGCGAGCCGGGGCCGATGCAGCGCGTGCTCGTGATTCTCTATACGAAGTGCGAGCAAAGCGAGGAGAACGGCGCGCTGCAGCGGCGCCGCATGCTGCTCGAGCTGCAGATGCTGCGGATCACGAAGGCGCTGCTGCGTCGCGCGATCGCCGCCGGCGAGCTCGCCGCCGATCTCGACGTGCATCTGGCCGCCGTTTATCTGGTGTCGCTGCTCGAAGGCGTGTTCGCGTCGATGATCTGGACCAACCGGCTGCGCGGCAACCTGTGGAACGACGCCGAGGCGATGCTCGACGCCGGCTTCGACGCCGTCCGGACCTCCGCCGCGCTGCGTGGGCGCGCGCAAAAATTGCCGGACTGACGAAAATTGTCGTAACAAATGCTGATTTAACCCGACTTACCGCACTGCGAAACGAATGAGCTGACCCCCTTTAAAATTTTTAACGTTTTGCGGAACATCGGTAGACTGACGCTGTCATCTTTCTTTAGCGTCTTCGTGATAACCGGGTTCGACCCGGTAGGCACGCCGCCGTTCGAAGCGGGCACTGCCCCGCAGGTTGGGTCGAACGGAAACGACACAGGCCCCTGGCGGGGCCTGTTTTGTCTGTCTCTTATACACCTCTGACGCTGCCGACGATAAG